>CALCCV010000178.1 GCA_937900305.1 uncultured Pseudobdellovibrionaceae bacterium
TTAAGGAGGGACAAACTCTTCTGTTAAAAATTGGAAAACTTGGCGGCGAGTTCCTAATTTCAACGACTGACGGCCGTTATAACACGCGACTCCTCCTCAATCCTAAAGGCCGGTGGCAGGATGATTCGCAGCAATTTGCTTTCAGTAGCAAGTCGAAATCCAGCGAGTTTCTGGGCTTGGGAAGCGGCGAGAGCTTCGAAGTCGTCATCCGTTTTGACAAAGTCCAGGGCCGCGGAACAATTTATAACTTTTCTCATCTGTGGCACCAAGACTTTCTCGGAACCGAAGAAGAAGGCCGAGTTGAAGAAACCCTGACCCTAGATCACTGCCATTCGAAATAGTTAGAAAAGGGTGGGCTGGTGAATATTTCAAGGATGAACCAAGCGCACCTTCACCGCTTCCGAATAACAAGACTGAGTAGCGTATTTAGATTGCATAAAATAATCAAGCGCTCGGTGGTGAATAGATCGCGGTAGCTCGAGTTTCAGCTTGCTAGTGCCAAATGAAGTTTTAAGGTTACAATCGCCCATGTGATCGATGTTTGCGGCCGGCGAAAAAATACCAAGCAATGATTCAAACATCAAAGCTGCATCACGCTCGAGAGCGGTTGAGTCCATCGTCAAATCACTGGGTTTATTGATTTCATGCATGTAAGTCCTCACGGGAATCTTAAAAACTGGTGGACGATACTGAAACAAATAACCGTTCGCCTGATCTGGGGTGCTGTGCGCCTTTAATCCCATTAAATTCGTCCAACCGGCTTGGATCCAATCTTTGACTTTCGTCTGGGAGGGCGGCGCCTCATAGATCATTTCTGCAGACTCTGATTCATAGTCGGGCTCAATCCGAATCGCATTGAAGTAGGCCGCCATCAAACTCCACTCATGTGCAAATACAAACCTGGTCTTGCACACACGTGCATCCCCTCCGATCTGACAACGCTGAACAAACAGATCGGCGTCGGAAGGATTTTCGGCCGCCGAGACTGAAAATACCACCTTATCGCGCGAAAACTGCAAAGCCTGCTTCGCTCGCCGAGATTGAGACAAATAGTGGCTCACGAGTCGCATTTTGAAAAGTAGGGCCCATCCATCCCCACCTCCACCGAATCCCGATACGCCGCCTCTCATCTTTTCGCCGGCAACTTGAACATTCATTTTCTCGTCGTTTCGAAACTGAGGGAAATCTTTTTCAATTTCCGTAATAGTGATCAGGGGTGGCCTAAAAAATAAAAATAGCGTGTTGAGATCACCCCATTGGGAGGCCCGATCCGCAGCTAGAATCTGACATAAAAATATCGAGAGTTCATACCAGTCATCATAGTAACCCAAGACCCCTAGAACTTCATGAAGGCCGAGAGCTTCTTCGGGCAGCCGCGCCGGTAAAAAGCTTCCGTCAAGGTAAATCGTGCTCTGGTCACGGTTAAAGCGACCGGTCCTCCGGTCATATCTAGTTTGAAAAAAATCACGGTAGGAGTATTGAGTTTTCCAAGTAACGTCATCAATATTGAGAGCGCCAATCAGTTGCTCGAATTCTTGCCAGTCTTTTAGAGTCGATGGCTCCCAATGAGAACTGTCAAACTTCCGTTCGGAGACTATCTCCCTCAGACGATTTATAGCGTCCTGCGTAGCTAATCGTAATTCTGTGCCCAATACTGAATTAGGTGCGGGCTCGAATCCTTTACTGAATCTATGACCCCATCCTGGCAGAGAGGCGCAGAACACCGCGAAGGCAAGAGATGAATGCACCGCTAGCCGACGCAGTTTTTTTGATCTTATATTACAACCCATCCTCAAAGACATACAATTTGCGTGCCAAGGTCTCCATTGTGTAGTCTCATGACGAGCTGGAGAGAGCCACAGTCACGGCTTCAATATTTCAATGAGCTCAATTTTGAAACTTTATTTTGATCGGAAGAAAAAAAAGACCAAGAGTTTTTCCGTCCGCTCGTTGGCCAAAAAAATTGGAGTTTCGAAATCTCATTTAGCAGATATTCTCAATGGTCACTCTCGGCTGCCGGTTAAGCTTTTGCAACCCATTCTCGAAGCTCTGGAAGTGGAAAGTGAACGTTACCTTGAGTTTTTATCCTTAACCTTAGAGCCCGAACAGGCCGAAATTTTAAAATTATTTCTCCCGAATATCTCGGAACTAAAGACCAAAACAACAATTTCTCGAAAAGTCAAAAATCGCACGGGAGACGCACCGTACGCTCATGAAATTCCCCACGATAGATTTCTTTCGAATTGGCTTTATCCGGCAATTCTAGATCTGACCCTAACGAAAGACTACGATGGAACAAGCCAATACCTCGCGCGAAGATTGGAGATCTCAAATGTGACGACCGAAATTATTTTACGCGACTTGATTTCAATGGGGCACCTAAAACACGAAGACGGATGCTGGAAAAAGACCAATAAAAAAGTGAAATATGCTGGCGCATCTTCCTTGGCCAATTTACAGCACTTTCATCTGCAAATGCTGGACAAAGCAAAAAATCTGCTCTTGAAAGAGTCCCATCCCGAGGCAGTGAAGAAAAGATGGGTGACAAGTTATTTTTTAGTCTTAGCGGACAAAACCGTTGAGCAAGCCAAGCCCACGCTCATCCAGCAGATAGATCAAATTGCGGCTGGCCTTTCGCAAGAAGAAGGAAACAACTTATACTACCTCGGAATACAGCTCATTCCTGTTTCTAAGCCCTAGGTTAACATTCAAAGGTGAATCCATTAACTTCATCGCTTTTTAGCTTGGGGATGTATTTTCAATTCAATATGTAGTCATATTTTAACTTAGTCTATCGACTGATGCAAATAAATTTTGGTAAATTTGCATGGCTTCTTCGGGTGAAAGAAAGGGCGCGGTCACAAGGCCGTGCATCACCGCATGACGAGTTAAAATTTCGTGATCGCTGAGTTTGGGAAATATCTTTTTTAAGCGCCGCCGATATCGGGCTTCCGCGTCCATAAATTCAGCCTGAAGTTCTGAAGTTTTTGAACGCCATTTAATGTAAAACAAACTGAGCTCAGGATGGGCTGCCAATCGACCTCGCGCTTGGCGGATGCGCTCAACAAAGGCAATGCCACCTTGTACTCCCTCGAATCCATAAAACTCGTGGATGAAATTTTTAAGGGCCGACCTGAGTATTTCCGTTTTCGAGCTACCGAGATATCGATAAACCAAAGCGCGGCTAAAACCAGTTTTGCGAACGAGGTCAGTCACCTTCCATAGCAAGTGCCCTTTAGTGACCTCAAGCCCTAACACCGCTTGCGAAAGCTCTCGCAAAGTTTCGCTCTTGCTGCCGGTCACCGCACCCGCCTTCATTTCAAAACTCCTCTCCTAAGAAAGAACTCTTCTTTCAAAGAGTTTCGATGTCTGGGACAGAAAACGCAAAAACTGTCGACTGAACTCACTGGCGCCTTGCGTCGCAATGCACTATAGTGCCAATTCCAGACAAGCTAAGGGGAGTGGTTTTTGTGGCAACCCCAGATGGGATTGATCTATGAAATTAAATGCTTACGACTCAAAGTGGGTGGAGTTTGCAAGCCAGGTAGATGCACTTGGAAAAGAGCTCCGCCAGGCCACGGGGCTCGACGACTTGAAGCATTTGCAACGAATGGAGCGGTGGGGGCGCGCCGCCACCGCTGTGGGCTATATGACCGCTTGGTTGGTTCCTAATCCAATTTCAGCTTATCTAATGAGTCAGGGAAATTTCACACGATGGGCCTTGGCCTTCCATCCGATTTCGCACGGCGCACTCGATCGCGTGCCCGGCATTCCCCGACGTTACACCAGCCGCGGTTTTGCCCAAGGTGTGCGCCGCTGGATTGATTGGTTTGATTGGATGACCCCTCACAACTGGGACCTCGAGCAC
>CALCCV010000179.1 GCA_937900305.1 uncultured Pseudobdellovibrionaceae bacterium
GATAAGCGATTTCGCTGAAGCGCTTGCAAAAAAAGAAGCAAACCACCGGGCTGTCGATCGAGCTCAAAAGCGCTGCGGTGAAGAGCATTCAAGATCTTGTGTTCAATCACCAAACGCGCGCGGCGCAGATAGAGCCCCGGAAATCCGTCTTTGCCGTGCAAACGCGCGCCATTCACTGGCCCCGGAGCCATGGTGTTAATCTGAATGTCGGGACCAATGAACGGCGCTAAGGCTTCACTTAAATAAATTTGTGCACTTTTAGAAACGGCGAAGTCAGCCCGATTCGAATAGGGTACAATGCCGTGGCGATGGCCGCCAAAATAGGAACTCAACATCATAATTGAGCCAAATCCCTGACTCAACATCACCGGCAGTGAGTGCAAAATCATGTGATAATTGCAAATGACATTGCCCAACTGAGTTTGATGCCATTTATCGAGCGGCATATCACAAATCATTCGCTCGGCGCCGGCCAAACCGACGTTATTGATCACATAGTCCACGCGGCCATATTTATAAAGTGTTTCTGGAATGATCGACTTTACGTCATCTTGATTGACCACGTTGCAGTTGGGTAGAAGATGAATTCTCGATTCAGGGTCATTGTATCCCATGGCATTGCACTGTTCGATCATTCGTTGGCGAATCGCACCGAGTTTTTCGCTGCTGCGTTCAGCGATCACAATCTTTGCGCCCGCCAAAATCATTTGCCGACTGATTTCACCACCAATTCCTTCGGATCCGCCGGTGATGACTACAACCCTTTGGGCATGCAAACTTTTGATATCCCGTGACCTCAAACCATCGAAGCCCAATAAAGCTTTTCGACCTGAGTGTTGGACCGGCTCAAAATAAATTTGTCGCTTGCGAAGATCTTTGTAAAATCCACTGGCGAAGAGCGCCGTCCACTCTGCGATGCAAGCCGAATCCACTTCGGTTCCCAATGCGAGGGGAACAAATTGATAAAGCCTGAGACCAAATTTGCGACGACGCATGCGTTTTTGCACGTCGGCTTCATCGCCCCAAACCCGCAACAATTGACGGATGGACTCGATCTGAATCTCGAGAAATGGATTTGGCGTTTTAAGATCCAAAGGCTCAGCAATTGAAATAAAAGTTGGATCCTCGAGCAACTTTCCGTCGAGGCCACAAACCATTTTGTCGATGGCACTAGCCAGTTGCATTGAATAGACAAGGTGATCACGAACGTAGGTTTTGATTTCTTCACCTGAGACATCCATGACCCGAGAGCCAAAAGCACCGCTGACCTTTTTTCCCATTTGAACGATCACCAATCGCTGACACTCAGAATCTTGAATGTGTGATTGAACCATTTCAATTTTTTGCGGGGTTAAACTTTCCACCACTTCGAAATTGAAAAACCAGCTGATCCCCCGACCATGCGGGCTTTCGGAAAGACGTTGCTGCAATTCGTTCATCAATTTTTCACTGGGCGAACTCATCAACCCGCGGGCACCTAAGAGTTGCAGACTTTGCAGCAGATTTTGGCTGGCATCCACATCTTGCTCGCCCAAGATCCAAAAGAACGTGGCACTGAGATCTGTCTGCGACAGATCTGGGTGATCCACCAATTTGAAATCGTCATCTGCATCCACTTGCAGCCCGTGGCTCACTTCAAAATCGTGCCCCTGAAATCCGGATCCCTCGTTAGAAACCAGCATTGAAACAACTTGGGTGACTTCTTCCGCCTGCAATAGCCATTCTGATGAAACGTCAGATTTAAGCGACATTTTGTTTCTCAGGACCTCGGCCGTTTTTCCTTGCGCAAGATCTTGGCGCTGATCAAGGGCCGCGAAGGTTTTCACCATGCCGTCGCTTTCGAAGGGGCCTGGCAATACGTTGTTCACCCGAATTTGATACTGCGATCCACCCAGCTCTCGCGACATCGCCTTCGTCAGTTGGTTGACGGACGCTTTCGGCGCGGCAAATGCCACTCGAGAATAAAATGGAATCTTAGAAAAAATGGATGAGATATTTACGATTGACGCTCGCTTAGAAAGGATCGATCTCAAATGCAAACTCATGTACCAAGTCGAACCCAAAACTCCCATGGCGGCATCAAACAGCGACTCCGAATCCGGTGGAAAATCGACGGGCATGTCTAGAAGAGTGTACTCCGGCCCGTGGCCACCAGCGCCATTGATCAAGGCATCGAGGGACGTATAGGCGACCTTCAATCGCGGCAAAACTTGCAATATGGAAGAAGAGTCAGAGCAGTTCATTTCAACAACATCTAGATGAGCTTCAGCATTCTTTCGTTCGGTAGATACCGCGTTCAGAATTTCAGATTTCACCGCCACTAATTTTTCTAAACTTCGTCCCGCCAGAATCACTTTTTCGCAGCCATCCAACAACAGCTGAATCGCAATGGCACGCCCCAGCTCTCCAGTGCCACCAGTTATCAAAATTTTTTTTCCGTTCAATCGTGTTTTCAACATATCAACCACTTTCCCGCAGAAAAATCGGGGCCTACGCCAGGCAAAGCGGAGGTTTTAGAACGTGTCTTAACGCGGCCCTGGATCAGGTTTTTAAAAATCACGACGAAAGACAAATCCAGTCGAGGTTTAAATTTCAATTCACAGTTTTTATTCAGGACATCTTGCCAAAGACCTTCGCCCCATCCAGATCCACATCTAAGTTAGAGACTGATGAAAAAATTTAACGGAGTGCTCTGCAATGAGGACTAAACGACAGTCGACAGAGATTGGCGCTGCCGTTTATCTACAGCGGTTGATCGGCAACGGTTGCTTTGCGCCAGATTGCGCGAATGATCAATTGCCCAAAATCCCCCGCAGCCCATCGACGCCGGCGGGTTGTCGCTCCATGACCGGTTGAAAGAAATTAGCTCCCAAAACTTTACGATTTGGGAGTTTTCCGGCAAATTTTTGATAAATATCTTGGCGAACCAGTTCTGCGAGCTCTCTCATATTGGTATCTCTGTCACGATATTTGCCTTCGTGGCGGATCACACTGTGACTTCCATCATAAAGATTGTAGATGTGAATTTCCAAAGCCATTAGCAATTCACCAGGTTTGAAAGCCAATCCTCTTTTCGCCTTCGCGGTTCGAGATTGAAACATCGGTTTGTCATTTAGCCAAGCCGTCGGTTGGATCAACAGATCGGCCGGAACTCCATGCTGAGCGTGCACGCGAAAGAGATAATCTTTGTCGATGTTGAGAGAGCTAAAGTTCGCCCTCACAATTTGACCCGACCCATCCTCACTTTTCGTATTGATGTCTGTTACGCCTTCAGAATTTTTAGTGTCCAACCATTCCTGAATCGCTCGATTGAAAGCCATTTGATTTTTGTTGTTGAGGTTGGT
>CALCCV010000180.1 GCA_937900305.1 uncultured Pseudobdellovibrionaceae bacterium
GGTGTCCCTCGGCTCCACAAATTGATCTGCATTTACTGGCCATTGCAATTTTTCGAGAACGTCTTTTTGATTCATGAGTATTACTTGTAAGTTGAAAACATCTGAGTGGCAAAAGCACTCTTGCTGTAACTGGCCATATTGCCCCTCTTCACAGCGGCCACACGCCAATAATAGTGCGAGTTGGCTTTGAGGCTATCAACGCTAGCTTGCGTTTCTTTCACCAACATTTCATTTTTGACCAGCCATTTGAAAGCGGGATCCGTTGCCACTTGCAAGTGATACCCATCAACGCCTTCGACTCCTTCCCACTTCAAAGTCGTGGAACCTTCCACTTTGGCCTCAAATTCAGGACTCGTGAGGACTGGTTTGGCTGGAACGGCAGCGAGAGCTCGATTCGGAGCTGGCTTTGGAAAAAGCTCTTCGTGATGCTCTTCCGTGGGCATTTTTTCGTCGGTGGTGGACAGTTCTTCAGCGAATGCCAGTCCAGTAGCCATCAAACTCAATCCCGCGACCACAGACACTGTAAATTTCATTATCATTTGGCCTCCAAAAGGTGTGAACCACCCCGCAGTTGTTCATTTTTTCGAAGGATCAGAGTAATACACTCTGGAATTGATGAGAAATTGATTTTGATGGCCGATGGTGTTAATCCTCTGAACGGTTTTGCGGGTGACCGCTCTTGAGAAATTGTTGGGCATTGAAGTTGTATTGCGACGGATGTGTCGAACGAGAAATTGAGGGAGGAAAGTCCGGACTCCACATGGCAGCGCAAGGGGTAACGCCCCTCCGTCGTAAGGCGAGGAACAGTGGAACAGAGAGAATGTCCAGGGCATTGATCTCGGGGGTGGGAACGGGAACCCTCGGGGGAGCTGCTGGAGTGAAAACAGCTAAACTCTGCGCGGAGCAAGATCAAATAGGGAAGCGCTCGAGCCCGGCCAGGGCAAGCTTTCGGGTCAGATCGCTTGAGGGTGCGAGAAATCGCACTCCCAGACAGATGGTCATCGACGAAGTTTGAGTTTGGGCTCAAGCTTCGAGACAGAATCCGGCTTATAGCAAAACCAATTCCCAGTTTTTTGACCGATCCGCCGGTCCCATCTTGCCAGTCTTGCCAGTAAGATGACCGCGGAATGCTGTTGCGAAGCCACTCATCCTTGAAATGAACCTAATTGGACGTCTGAACACCCATTTTTTGCAATTGCTGAAGTGTGATCCCGCGCAAATTTTGCAGACCCAAAGCAAATGCCTCCTCGCTAGTCGGGTATTTCGAAGCGTGGCTTGATAAAAACTCTGCAAGTGGACCAAAAACATCCTCTTTTGGCCCTAACACGACGTCGACGGGGGCCGAACCCGTCTCATAAAATCTCACTTTTCCAGTGCTCTTAAAAGCATTGAACAGCAAAATCCAATCGGCCTTGTCATAGGCGGTCAGCTCTCCATGCGTGATCATTTGTTTCGTGGTTGAACCAACCGGGACCAACCGATTTCTGAGCTCGCGGTTGGTGCGCTTCATCATATCCAAGCCCGTTCTGGTCACCCAGCCCACCACGTCGTCGAGAATTGATTTTTCGGCAAATCGCGAGAAGGCAGAAACGACATCGATGTCAGAAATGAAACGTTGCCCATTTCGACCCTCAGCTATGATTTTAACTGGAGAGTATTTTTCAGGATGACTGGCCAGATCTTCGGGATACACCAACTCTCGCTGGCCCGAAGCCTTGTTGGTGACGACGGCAAAACCGTGCTCTTCATGATTTATCAAATGCGCCCGCCCATCGCGAAGCCAGGGATCAATGATCGTCCGAGATTTTTCGTCATACACGTACAGACCCTCGGTGTAACGATCTTGAGATGAATAAACACCTTTGAGCGTGACCGGTTTGGCTACACCACCCTCCATCATTCGACGAATCGCGAGAGGCCGTAACTCTCCGACGCCAACCAAACGCCGCGAACTTGGGTCATCAACAGCGGCCATAAAAGATTCGTCAATCCATCGTTTGCCGGCTTCCACTTGATGTCTTTCTTTTTCTTCGATCAGCGAAATCAACCTTGGATCCCTAGGGGAAACTCGCCTTCCTAAGAGTTTTTTGATTTCTTCATCAATGCCCGCAATCAATTGTCGGTAGGTTTGAGTCGCTTGATAAACCGGCGAGTGAAGCAGATTTAGAGACTTCATCGCCCCAGCCGTCGCCGGAACCAAGGTGAGCGCGTCAACAGCGAGATTTGTGCTGATCTGATCCCGTTTGTCCATTTGGCCCAAGCAGAGGTCGAGAGTTTGTTGGTAAGACTCGCCGCCCACGATCCTTGCCACTCGAAGGTCTTCGCGACACGATTTGACGTTCGGGGTTAAGGAGTTCCACCACGTAGCTCCGCCCACAACCCCCATCCCTGTGCTGATCACCGCGCCCGTTGAAAAAACCGCAGTCGTTGCCGCAGTCAAAAACGTTTCGCCCACCAAAAAAGCCACGATGGTCCCACTGATCGGGACCGAGGCGACCGCGACCAGGCCCAACAAAATTCCAGCCCCCAAGTGAACTAGACCCGCCACACCCAGATCACCGAGAAACGCTTCACCCTCGCTCGAATCTTGCCAACTCAATTGCGAACATTGGCAAAGCTGCGTGCGAATTTCATCAAGCACGGGATCTTGCGACATCTGACAAGAGTTCGAAAAGAAATCTTGTGTAAAAAATGGATCTTCGCCAGCAACTTCACAAAGACTTTCGTTGCAACTGCGACCGAGAATTTCCAAGGCTCTCTGAAAATATTCAACTTGAGATTCATCGACAGCAGACTGAAAAACTTCGCTGTAAGACCCGCGGTTGTAGGGATCTGAAATTTTTCCTTCAATGACTTTGGCGAAAGGATTGCCTTCGACCGAACCCTCGTCCCTCAGCGACGCTGGGTAATTTTGCAGAGTTTCAAAAATTTGCAGGGTTGGCGCCGGCGTCACATTTTTTTGAAACGCCTGCTCAGCCACTTCTGATACGGGTGTGCAAGCCATTCGCGCCAAGTGTCGTTCTAGGTCCGTCACTCCCTCTTTCAATCGTTGGCAAGCTTTGCCGCCAACCCGAAAATTGAGACTCAATATTTTAGCAATCTGTGGATGCGTTTGCTCAAGAACTTTTTGGTTCTCTAAATCAACCATACTGAGTTTGGCTTCCAAATATTTTCGAACCTCAGGGGCCCGGGATATCTCACGCTCTTTGCGGAGTTTGTTAACAACATCCACTTGCGGATAAAGCGACTTCAAGATCTCAATGCCTTTGATAGCCTTCGCGTTTTTCTCCAGAATTTTCTTTCGTGAACCACTTTGATTTTTATCCAGCAACTGGCTCTCGTACAAAGTCGTCAACTTTTTTAGCCGAAAATGTTCGATGAACGCAATGTCAGCGATGGTTCGGTACTGATTTCGAAATGTCGGCTCAAGAATCTCAAAATCGGTTGTCAAAAAGGATTTGATTCTCTCCAACCCCCTGGACGCAACTTGCTTCGCAGAGTTGTTACCAGAAACGCGGCTGAGAGCACAGCGCTGCCGAACGGGATTGATGGCCTCAATCAATCTTTGCGTCACTTCAGGCTTAGCCATCGTCTTCAAGTAGACAGCCTGGTTCCCTAAGATTCGTATCGCTCTCTGGTTCAAGCCTGCCGCGAGAGACTGCTGAAAAATCTGAGGCGAAATGTCGCGATGGGCATGACTTAAAAATTGGCTTAAGCCTGGGGTTGTCAGCAAGCGAGGATCTTGCGGATTCACCGGTGTCGCAACCCTCAAAGAACTGGTGCTCTTGATGCAGGGGCCTTCACAAATTTCCTGAAGCGCTGGATGTATCACTTCGTCGCCAAAAAGTGATGAAACTTCTCGCTGCGGTGGAGATCCCAACCGAATTCCAAACAAGGTCAACGTGGCCATCAACAGCCACCCACAAAATCTCATCACTCATTGTAAAGCGATTGCTAAGTGGAGGTAAAATCACAAACACCTCGACCTGGACTTAGAAACTGACAGGCTTAAGTGAGTTTCTTTTCTAAAAACAGAAATTCAAGGTCATCCCGCTTGGGCAGACCAAAGCGAGGTTGGCCATAGGGAAACCGCTCGCGTTCAGCCAGGATTTCGAATCCTCGACGTTGATAATATTCGATCAGCGACTGTCGAATGGAAATCACAGACATTTTTATTTTCATAAAATCATTTTGCCTGGCAAAAATTTCCACACGCTTGAGGATTTCTTTGCCGAGTCCAGCGCGTTGCCGGTGCGGATCAACCGTCAACATTCCCAACTGCAAGATCGAAGGATCCCTCTCTTGACGATAAACCTGGACTAGCCCCAAGAGCTGAGTGCCGTGTTCGAGTTTAAAAATCCAATGCTCCGGAGTATTTAAAAAATCAGCGAGATCGGCAGCGTCGGTTCGCTGACCTTCGAGAAATTCAGCCTCGGTCGTCCAACCCTGCTTTGAATCCTCCCCCCGGTAAGCAGCATTCACAAATGCCGCGAGATGAGCGCAGTCTTTAA
This sequence comes from uncultured Pseudobdellovibrionaceae bacterium, assembly GCA_937900305.1. Classification (GTDB taxonomy): domain Bacteria; phylum Bdellovibrionota; class Bdellovibrionia; order Bdellovibrionales; family Bdellovibrionaceae; genus CALCCV01. Next base: position 4,512 of record CALCCV010000180.1, read on the forward strand.
GGACCGCATTTGTGAATGTGAGATCTGAGGAAAGCAAATTCGATAAAGAAGAGTCCGTTGGAAATTTAATTTTGGTCATAGCATTTTGTTTCAGCTGCGATTCATTCTTTGCGCCAAAACGAACACCTCTTTGCCTTTGCGAGCGGGCGCCGAAGTTTTCCAGCGTCCCCAGAACAAAAATTGATAATCTTTTTTCAAGCGTTGCCGAAGTTCCCACTCGGTTCCACCAAAAGGCGGCCCTTGAGGTCGATCCATACAAAAAAACACGCCCATGAGTTGCCCTTGCGGCGTCAAATATCGACGCCAGTTTTTGACTAACGTTGAGCGCAACGAGGGATTGATCGCACAATAGCAGGTGTGCTCAAAAATCATATCGAACGACCCATACCACTCAGTATTGTCATCAAGGGCATCGGCCTGTTGCCATTGAATTTTGGCCGTAGCAGGAGTTCCCTTCGGAGACCCGGTCGACCATTTTTCTCGAGCTCGCTTCAGCGCTTCTTCGGAAAAATCCACCGCCGTGACCACATGACCGGCGTTGGCAAAAAAAGCGGCGTCTTCGCCTTCTCCGCAGCCCAAAACAAGAATGCGCGATTTCGGCATCTTCAGCCGTGGCAAAACATCCGCAAGCGCAGGAGCCGGGGCATGAAGATTCCAACCTGGGTCTTGTTCTTTGTGATAAATTTCGGTCCAGTATTCCGGCTGCTCACCTTCGCTGAAATCTGGCCAGTAACTTTCGGCTGCAAAGGTATGACCTGCGAACGTGAAGCTTTCATCTTCGAAGTCGTCACAGTTTTCAAAAAATTGAGCTTGCGCCTTTCGTGAAAAAACAAATGGCATTTGATTTTCTAAACGACCGTGAAAACGATCCCACTCATCCACTCTCAGACTCGATAACAAAAACGAAACTTCTGAGCCGAAAGGCAAAACCCCTCGCCAAGGCGCCATTGGATTTTCACTATTCTTTGGTGGCGAGTGCAGGTGCTGCAAAACCAGCGGCTCATCAAAGGCTTCGACCAAGTGCTGTTGATCCTGCAGCCGGGTGTAAAACACGCCGGACTCATGGCGATAGATATTTTGCAAAATTTCACGGCCGACGGCTGGATCGGCGACCCGCAATTCACCGAACTGAGGGAATCCCTCTTCGTCAATGACAACGCTGGGAAATGTATCGGGAGTCTCGGCCGTGACGTCTGACATTTAAAGATCCGCAGGAGGTGATTGACCCTGAGGCGGCGTTGACGTGGGCGACATCGGAGTTTCCACTTTTGGTTTTGAGCCTTCCGGCTCAGGCGCCGCAGGCGCTCCCGTCGGCGATCCTGCTGGTGATCCGGCAGGAGCCGCATCGTCTTCTGCCGGCGGTTCAGTCAGGTTGGTGGGTGCGTTGGGTTCAATGATCCCATTTGGAGTGATAATAATTCCTTCGCCAAACTCCATCGACTGATCCGTGATTTTTGGTTCGATGACTCGCCATTCGACCTCCTTTTTTTTACTGGTGGGTTCGCGATAGAGAACAAGGTCTCCTTTGACGCGGTTGATAGACGACGGATCTCCCTTGTTGGTGTAAGTGATTTCAAAACTAGCTTGAATTTTATTTTCGGTGATTGTTTCCGTCCACAGTTTCGGAAAGGCGAGATTGGTCGCATCGGGATTTTTATCAATGATTTTTTGCTGCAGATAATTCAAAAGTTGATTTTGGATGGCCGCGTGAGCTTCGGTGTCGAGCGGCGAGTAGCTGTGCACTACGCTCCACGTCCACGTCATTGATGCGATGATAAAAAGCACGCCAAACAGTCGGTACACTGATAGATCGGAAGAGCAC
>CALCCV010000181.1 GCA_937900305.1 uncultured Pseudobdellovibrionaceae bacterium
CTGGAGTTCAGACGTGTGCTCTTCCGATCTGTTTGATCCAGGGAACTTTCGCGAAACTGTAGAGGGCGATTCGATCTGGGCTGAGCTGAACGGTTTTTTCGATCGTGTGCTGAATCGATTCGGGGCTTTGGGCAGGCAAACCATAGATTAAATCAAAGTTGATTGAGCTGTAACCCAGGTCTCGCGCCCAATTCACACTGGCTTCCGTTTGCTCAAAGGTTTGGTTGCGATTGACCAGTCGTTGAACGTTGCGATCAAAATCTTGAACTCCAAGGCTGACTCGCGAGAAACGGAGATCTTTGAGGACTTTGAGATGCTCTTTTAATGTCCGACGTGGATCAATTTCAATGGAGCCATCGAAGTGGGGATCTAGTTGAATATTGGTATAGAGCCGTTCGACCAAACTCCGCAAAACATCGGGTGCTAAAAAGGTGGGGGTGCCTCCGCCAAAATGAATTTGGCGGACATTTTTGTGGCTTAGGGCGGGCAAATTTTTGAGATAAATTTCCCACTCTTTGACGATCAGCTCAGCATAAGGTGATTCACGCTTATGATCTTTGGTGATGATGGTGTTGCAGCCACAAAAAGTACAAAGTGTTTCGCAAAACGGGATGTGAAGGTACAGGGACCATGAGGAGTTTTCTCTGTGGAGAGTTTTTTCCCAATGGCCCAGCCACTCTTCGGTCGTGGGGGTGCGTTCCCAGTAGGGGACGGTTGGATAGCTCGTGTAACGTGGGGCAGGGACATCATATTTGGCGACTAAACTCATTTGAACACCTCGCGAACTCGTTTAACGAAGTGACGAACATTTTCTTCTCGAGACGACGGCAAGCAACCATGGCCAAGTGCGCACACCCACCCTTTTCGCTCGGCCGGTGAGAGCTTTAAAAAAAAGCTGAGATACTTTTCTAAATCCTCGGCAAAAAGCTCAGGGGGAGCGCTGAGGAGTGCCTGATCAAAATTGCCTTGAATAAATCCGGGATAGTCTTCTCTAAAAACAGCCGGCAAATTCCAGCGGTGATCAAACCCCATTCCCGCCCATGGGGCCTTTTTCATTTTATCTGAGAAAAATGATCCTTGTGTGCCCTTGGAATAGTAACCCAACTTGCCCGCGAAGTTGCGATTGAGTTCAAGCAGGTGAGGTTCGACGTAGGTTTGATAATGAACGGGACTCAACTCTCCGGCCGCAGTATCAAAGATCATCACGACTTCGGCGCCCCCTTTGAGTTGCAAATCAATGTTGAGTTTTAAGAGTGGCACCATGGTCTCTGCAAACTTGCGGTACATGTCGAAAGAGGATTTGCACTCCACCAGATTTCCAGAATGTCCATTTTCGACACCATAGACGAAGAGAGTCCATGGTCCTCCGACAAAACCAATCAGCGACTTTTCAGCGGGCAAAGTTTTACGAATGAGTTGCATAGCTTCTTTTTGAAACAGAAGCTCTTGAACAGCGATCTCTGGTTTGGGTAGCGTTTTAACGAAGTCTGTCGTCAGACGCTTGGCCAACTGAGGACCTTTGTCGCCATAGCTGAGTTCGAGGCCAATCGCATCGAGTGGATAGAGCAAGTCACTGAAAAGAATGGCCACATCGAAGTCAAAATCTTCAATGGGCCCCATGGTGACGTCACAGGCCAGCTGGGGTTGCCGGCAGAGTTGGTCGAAGTCATGCCTGGCGCGAATCGCTTGATAGTGTTTGTGATAGCGCCCCGCTTGGCGCATGAACCAAATTGGTGGCACATTTTGCGGAACCTTTTGCAGTGAATTTTGAAATCGTTGGTTCGCCATCAGTCCTCCCGTTTTCCGGTTCCCGCCGCCGGTGTTGTCGTCGCGGTGGTCATCCATTGATAACCCACACCCCGCACAGAGCGAATCAGGTGGTCGCCCTCAGTTCCCAAAAGTTGCCGAAGTTTTAAAATAATATTATCTATCGTTCGAGTATTGCCATCTTTGTGTTCGCCCCACAGCTCATCCATAATTTCGTCCCGACTGACGGCCTGGGGACTTCGATCAATCAATAGTTTCAAAGTTTTTATTTCGTTGGCAGAAGGGTACACCATGCCCGTGGCGCTATCGATGAACCCCTCGGACAGATGAATTTTCACGGACGGCAGTTCAATCACGTTCGCGACTTTGTGTTCTTTGAAGATGTGATTGATTCGAATTAACAATTCCCGCAGGTGAAAAGGTTTTGGAATGAACTCCTGCGCCCCGAGTTCATAAGTCAGCAGGCGAGTCTCGGCATCGCTCTGTGCAGTCAAGAATATCACCGGCACTTCATGAATTTTGGACCCCATGCTTTTGGCGACTTCGACGCCGGTGCCGTCGGGAAGACCGATATCGAGGATCACGAGATCAAAATGAGTTGTTGTCAGCTTTTCTTTGGCTGCGGCCGTCGTTTTGACCCACACGATTTCGTGCCCTTCTTCTTGCAAACGATCGGACAGTGAGCGACCGAGAGATAAATCATCTTCCAGCAAAAGAATTTGGGGTTTCACGCGGGCCGTCCATTGGCGCGTGGGGTGAGTTGCCCAACCAAATGAATTTCAACCATGAACCCAGTCAAGTCGCTAGTGTCGGCTTTATTGCCGCGAAAAAAAATCTGGCCACCCATCGACTCAATGAGCTGTTTTGTGATGAAAAGTCCAATGCCATTGGATTGGGGACTGGCTGATAGAACAAATCCCCGGCCCAGCTCGGAAGCGTGGAGTTTTGAACCAGCTCCATCATCACTGCACAACAGCGCGAGTTCTTTTTCGTTAAGGACGGTGGGTTCAATATAAAAACTTTGGGCGTGTCCATGCAGCAGTGAATTTTGCATTAAGTTGCGAAATATACTTAAGAGGGCACGGCGATCGGCAAAGACTTCGGCATCTTGTTTTAGCGAGAAACTGAGCTGATCGAAATCATGGCGCAGACTCTGAAGAATTTCTGACAGTCGAACTTTTTCCATGACAAACTGAAAGTGCTCGTAGTTCGCGACGTAAAGTGAATTTTCCAGCTGAGTTTCAAGTCTTGCATGATCTTGTTTGAAACGATCCAGGTGTTCGGTCGGAATCTTCACTTTTTCAGCCAACAGTTCGGTGTCAAGGCGAAGGCGTGCAATGGAGGTCTTCAAGTCGTGTGAGAAGTTGGCAAAAAAAGTTTTGAGTTGTTGATTCTTTTTTCGATCGCGGTGCAGGAATAACAATAGAGATCCCCCACCACCAGCGATGAGTCCAACTAAAATCGCCCCCTCCCAGAAGAGCATATTGTGACGGCGTTGAAACTCTTCTTTGATGATGAGTTGCTGGTGGGCAAAGAGTTCTGGATCTTCAGCGTAACCACGCACATCATCCAAACTCTGCAGGCTGAAAATCCACCACCAGATGACCAGCGACGTCGTAAAAAACAACCAAAACCAGATCAAAAAATCTGGCACTTTGCTCAACCAAGCTGAAAATGTTTTCAGGCGAGTATTGGTCATTCCATTTTCCCCAACGCTCCCTTCATGATTTGAAGAGTCTGTTCGATCACCTCGGGAGTGTGAGCCAAACTGGTGAACCCCACTTCATAGGCATGCGGAGATAAATAAAGGCCTTGATCCAGACAGGCGAGGTAAAACCCGCGGAACTCTGGTCCCTGACTCGTGGGAATGTCTTGAATGCGCCGAATGGCCGAAGGAGTTGGCAAGTGAATCCAAAATAGGCTGGCAAAACTTGTGACCGTGTAAGGAGTCTTTGAAGTTTTAAAAAGCTCTAACATTCCTTGAGTTAGCAATTGAGTTCGCTCTTGCAAAGTTTTCCAGCCATTCAGTCGTTCCATCTTTTGGAGTGTGGTGAGTCCCGCCACCATGCCAACCGGATTTGCACTGAGGGTGCCAGCTTGGTAAACCGGCCCCAATGGGGCCACCATATTCATTGCGTCTTGGCGTCCACCGTAGCATCCCACTGGAAAACCGCCGCCGAGAATTTTTCCGTAGCAGACAAGATCGGGTCTAATTCCTAAAACTTCGGCCATCCCACCAAGTGCAACGCGAAAACCAGAAATAACTTCATCGAATAAAAGTAAGACGTCGTACTGTTTGCAAATTGCAGCGATCTCTTGCAAAAATTCTTTTCGTTGAATGAGCAATCCAAAATTTGCGGGCAGCGGTTCAATGACCACGACCGCAATGTTTTTTGCCTCGCGCTCCATAATTGTTTTAAAAGCGACGATGTCGTCGAGCGGGCAGACGAGAGTGTCGGCTGCGACAGCCGCAGAAATGCCAGCGCTGTCAGAAGCGCTCTCTCCGGCAAGGCCGCTGCCGGCTTTGACCAAGAGAGAATCTACGTGGCCGTGATAACAGCCCTCAAATTTCAAAACCTTTTGGCGCTTGGTAAATGCACGGGCGACGCGAAGTGCACTCATGGTGGCTTCGGTGCCAGAAGAGACAAATCTCAGCTTTTCGGCCCAGGGAATTCGCGATTGAATCCATTCTCCTAACGCCAGCGAATATTTTTCGCAGGCGCCGAATGACCAAGCGGTATCGATCATTTTATGAACTTCGGTTTTCACATCGGGGTCGAGGTGTCCCAAAATGAGTGGACCAAAACTTTGGCAATAGTCGATGTACCGATTGCCATCTACGGAATAAAGATAAGGACCTTCGGCCTTAGAAAAAAAAATGGGATGATGATCCAAGGATTTGAAAGATCTGACGGGTGAGTGCACGCCACCGGGCGCGACCTTAAGGGCTCGTTCAAACATATTTTTGGATTCTAAAGTTTGCATTGCTGTCTCCAGTCCTTCTCGTTGGCAAAAGCGTGGACTCGAGTTTTATCACGAACGTGGTGGCAGACAAGGTCATATGTATGGCCTAGTCCGGTAGCGTGATGACGCTGCAAAATTTCGGGCTTTTGCCGAATGGCCTGCAAAAACACCGTCGAACTTGGCCAAAAGAAAAATTGCTGATCACCAATTTCGAAATTGGCCTCCCCTGAGGCCAGTTGATAAGTCGGCACCGGTATCCATTGTGAGTTTTTTTCAGCATTGGACAAAATGGCAAGTGTGTCTTTGGATTCGCGGTGCGTGAGTTTGATCCATCGCTTCAGCTGTGGTGCCATTCCTTCAAGTTGAAGTGGATGCAATTCGCCGAGGCTTTCTTGAGAACCATGGACCCAGACTCCCCGTCGGACGAGAGCCTTCCACGTTTCAAGCCCTGAAGTCCAAAGCACTTGATGTTTTTGCAGGGGAGTGAACGTCTCGGGCCAAGCGCTGCCTTTGGCAACGAAAATTCCATCACAACTTTTCATTGAGGCCTCGGCATTCGCTAACTCTGTCGGCAGGAGGGCTTGGGGTTGCGGCTTTTGTTGGGCTGGCAAGCTCCACAGTAGCGATTCGTGCATGCGCGGGGGAGGTGTGGCTGTACTCGAATGAAAGCGCCACTCTTCGAGGGTTTCACCGCTGGGACTCAGTCCTCGAAGTGAACTCACTTGACCAAGTCGATGCGCGATGATCGAAATGCCGATCTTCTGGTGACAGCCCCCGCCGAAACGAGTCAGCGTGGACCGTTCCGCCTCCACTTGCGCAAATGTCGTTGGGCAATTGATCAAAGCCAGGAGTTGCATCAGGTCGCTGCGATCAGAGCGGATTTCAATCGCCAGTGCCCCTTGCGCCGCTGCTGCAGGATTTAGTGAGAGCGGGAGCACGCACCAGTCGAATTTTTCTAAAGATTGGCGCAAAAAAGTTCGCGTTTCTTGGAGATCAGACTCTTCGGCGGCTAAGAGGCGATCCAGTGCCGCTTTAGCTAAAATCAATCCGTCGACGTTGGCAGCTTCGATCAGCTTTCTGACCCGGGTTTGAACGTTGCCCCTGACGGATGTAAATTGAACCTCCCTTAGTGAAAAAGGAAGGTGGTCTTTTAAAAATGGCTTCAAATTGTGTTCGCGGCGAGGTGAGGATGAAAAAACAGTGATTTGGTGAGAGCTAGTCGCCCGTTGCCGGCTGGACTTTTTGAAGAGCAAAACGTCTCTCTGATCTGCGCGGGGCAAGGTGGCGGCAATCGTGGTTGTGAGTCTTGGCTCGGTGGGGAGGTCCTTCCACGAGTGAACGACCATGTCGACGGCGCCGCTTTCGAGATCGCCCAGAAAGTCTTGAGTGAAGACACCTTTTTCAGGCATCTGCCAAAGCGGATCCGTGAGATTTTTATCGCCTAGGGATTCCTTGAAGATGAATTCTATTTTGAGGGGCCAGTGCTGTTGGGATTTGGTTTGAGTTTGGATTTGCTGGAGGGCTTGGGCCACTCGATAAGATTGGAGGCGAGCGAGGTCACTTCGGCGGCTGCCAATCTTTAGCACCATAGATCATCCCATCCT
>CALCCV010000182.1 GCA_937900305.1 uncultured Pseudobdellovibrionaceae bacterium
TCTTTCGCCTTTAAGAATTTTTCCCGAAAACCCGCCGTAATCGAGAGTCAGAATTTTTTCTCGTTTTCCTTCTCGAGACACAATCAAAAGGGATTTTGGGTCAACGAGGATCTCAGTACCTGAAGTGAAGTCAAGTTTGGCCCTTGAGTTTTGGCCGGTAAAAATCGTGTCCTGCTCAAAGGTGTTCTCATTTGACCCAAGAGTTTGCCAATTGAGTTGCCCTTGGGGTTTAAGCCTTACGTCCTCACCTATGGGCCGAACAATCCCTAGGCTTTCGGCAGTCGGAGCTTGGGTTCGCTCCACTTTTGAATTTTGAAAAAAAAGCGTGTAGCTCGCCAATGCGACTCCAGAAAGAGATCCCGCGTACAAAAGGATCTCGGTCCATCTTCTTGATCTCATGCGGCCACCTTCGAAATGGATCGATGGGCATTTCGTTTTAATGAAGCGCTATCTTTTGCGAACTTCTTACGAAGTAAATACCCAGCCAAAATGGGCCCGCTTGCTACCACAGTGAGGTGCAAGAAAAGTTTGGCTCGAATTGAGAAAAAGCCTTTCAATCTCACGCTTTCTCATCGGTTTTGCGTCTTAAAACCATAAGCCACAAGCCGTTCGACCACGGTCTATGACTCTCTTTCACTTCATTCGGATATTTGAAACCGACAAGACGGAGTCCTCGTAGAAATCTCGCATTTGCGTTTACGAGTACTCTTGTAGGGACTACTAAAAAAAATCTAAACCGAATCAGGCTGAGACAGTTTTGTCTTCTTTTAAATCGTTCCAAATTTAAATTTTCTTAAGACTGTCAAGGCTTTAGCCGACAAGAACTCTAGCTGCACGTGAAGGGAGGACTGGGTCTTGTTTAGATTTTCTGGCCGATTTTCTCAAAACTCAATTTCATGTGCAGTTTCTGTGCTTCTCGCAGTGGCTTGTGCCCTGATCCTTTCTGGCTGTTCGCTTGAGGGCTCTGTTGAGTATCTTAACGGCGGACCCAAGGGAGCGGGGCTTTTAGGCAAAGCTTTGATGTTTGGAAACACTTCTCAGAGTCAGAGTCTTTCTAACGTGTCTTTGTCGACTTGCACCGATAAAAAAGTCACCATTCATGCTGTCAAAACAGACGGCAGCATTGATACGTCTTCTTTAGGTGAATCTAAAATCAGCAGTGATGGAAGTTTTGAGATCCCCAATTCCAGTCAGTATCCACTGGGAACTTCCGTCAGCTATGTTCTCATGGCCTCAGGCTGCGGGGAGAATTTCTACCGCCCGGTCACTGACTACACAGACCAAGATATTTCCATGGGAACAACATTTTTAGGCTTTTTACCTGAGGTCAATGAGGCCGGGAAAAAAGAGCTCAATCATCTGACACTTTCGCAAATGTCGTCGGTTCTCACAAGACTCACCTCAGTGAATGAATCCAACTTGTCCGACAGCTTTGATGCGATTGCACAAGACGCCTCTTCGAAAGCCGCCTTTGAATCCTTAACTGGGATTTCCATAGAGAGCTTAAAGGAAATTCCCCCAACAACGGTTGCCATTTCTCTTCCAAGTACAATCAAAGAAGGTCAGAGCAATTCTCTTTCCGTCACAGCCCAGCACTGGTATGCGGGCTATCAAAAGGCCCACCAATGGGTGGTGGATGGAACGACAAGCTCAACCTCAGCGTCTTTATCTTGGAGCTTAGGGAAAAACTCTCAAGGGGCTCACACCGTTACTTTGTACGTGGGATCAGATAATGGCTCAGGCCACATTGATTTAGCAAAGCCCGTTTACCAAAAAAGCATGAGCCTCAATGTTCAAGATACTTATCCTGCCACACCTCCGGCTATCTTGATGGTGAGCTTAACTAATTCCACAAGTTTAACGGTGGCGGTGAGTACAGGGGCCGCTCTTGTGAACTGTGAGACTTTCTCATCGATGGCCATCACTGAAGGGTTTTTACCTCCCAGTAGCAGTGACTTCACAAGAACTTGTACGACCGCGGGAACGCAGAATGAAACCTTCACGCTCTCTAACACCGAAACCACAAGACAGGTCTCCTTGTGGGTGAAGGATGCTTCAGGCCATATTTCACTCACTTACTCAGGGCAATTTGTAACTCTGGATCAAACGCTCCCAACGGTCACTTTAAACAACTTCAGCGGCACTCAAGTCGCCGGCACAAACGTGAATGTGCACTGGTCGGCAGCTGATCTCAGCGGCCTTGCAAGTCTGACTTTAAAGTACGCCGCCGATGGAGTAACCTTTAGTGATGTCGTGGATCTGCTCGCCACAAGTGCGACGTCCCCGTATGCTTGGACCGTGGCCACCGATCACGTCACCACCGCAAGGCTTAGGCTTGTTGCCACCGACAACGCCGGCAACTCCAACTCTGTCACCACCAATGCCTTTATTATTGATGCCACAGCCCCAGGACCTCCCGAAGCGACATTGGGTGGTAATCCAACCCTCACCAATGGTGCCTTTGATATCACCGTCAGCTTTACAGAAGCCATCACTGGGCTCACAGCGGGGGATTTTACCGTCACTAATGGCTCAGCTTCTAATCTTGTTTCCGTGAGCGCCGGCTCCTACACTCTCACCATCACCCCAAGCATTGCCAGTGGCGCCACAGGTACCACCACCATTATGTTGCCGGCCGGTACTGTGGAGGATCTTGCCAGCGTAGCTAATATCGCGAACTCTAACATCCTCACTGTCAACATTGATAAAATTAAGCCCACCGTCACAACCCTGACTTCCACTTCTCCGGATCCCACAAATACCGATGTCAGTGTGACTGTGACTTTCTCAGAGAACGTCACAGGCTTCACTTCAACCGATCTCTCTGTGACAAACGGGAGTGTGAGCTCCATCTCAGGCTCTGGGCAAAACTACACTGTGATCATTGCAAGCACCATTGCCGCACAAAGCTCAGGGACGATGACAGTGTCTATCCCGGCAGGAGGTGTCACTGATGCCGCTGGAAACACCAACGAGGCTTCTCCAACGCCTTTTACGATCAATATCGATAAGGTGGGGCCCACTGTGGCGCTCACCTCTGCCTCCGCTAACCCGACAAACACTACTTTTGCTGTGACCGCCGATTTAGGTAAAGCGTCTTCGAACTTCGCTGTGGGTGACATCACCGTCAGCGGCGGAACTGCGACCAATTTTGCTGTCGTCAATGCAAGCAAGTACACCTTTAATGTGGTCCCAAGTGCTCAAGGCACAAGCCCCGGCACAGTTTCGGTGTCAGTTGCAGCAGGGACTCTCACGGACTCCGCTCTCGGTAATCCCAACACAGCTTCCAACACGCTCTCTCGCACGGTGACAGAGATCTCGCAAACTTGGAGCACGACACTCACTTCTTCGGACAATGCCATCTTCCCGGTTGCAGGAGGAGTCGCCTCACTGACCGGGACCAACCTCACGCAAACTGATTTTTCTACAGGTACTCACAATGGGACGACTTATGATGCTACAAACGGGAATAGGCTCACACTCGATAAAACTCTTCCGAGTCCGAAGGAGCTCGATTCAAGTTGGGCTCCGAAGTGGAGTAATATCGTTGGGTACTGGAGTCTAAATGGCTCAGGAACAATTGCCGCAAACAGTACAATTAGTCATGTAGTTGGAGTTGATGGTACGTTAGTCAATGCTAGCGCAGCCTATACTGCCGGAAAGTTATCTCAAGCATTGAGCTTTGATGGCACCAACTACATTGATTTTGGATCTAATGTGTATGGTGGGCTGTCTCAAGTTACAGTTTCGGCATGGATAAAACCCTCTTCGTTTGCGACAACTCAAACTATTGTAGGGAAAGAAACTTCATTCAAGATTCAACTTACTACCGCTGCAAAACCAGTATTCTTTGTGAGTACCAATGGATCTTCTTGGGCTTGTTCACCGACGGCTTCAGCGATTCCGCTCTCTGTTTGGTCTCATGTAGCAGGCGTGTATTCTGGAGCTGCGGCCGCTATTTATGTTAATGGTGAGTTTGCGGCATCATGTGGAACTTCAGGCACGCTTGCCGACAATACAAGGTTATTTAGGGTATCAGGCATTAATTCCGCGCTTTCAGAAGTCTTTTCTGGAGATGTCGATGAAGTTACGATTTGGAATACAAACTTATCTGCCAATGAAGTAAAATACATTTACCAGAAGCAAAACCCCAACTCCGCCCAAGCCGAACTCGACTCTTCATGGACACCCCATTGGAATAATCTTGTTGGGTACTGGAATATGAATGGATCGGGAACCATAGCAGATGTAGCTACCATCAACGCTTCGGTAGGTTCAAACGGAACCGCTTCTAATGCCAATGGCTCCGGCATGACTTATTCCACCTCCCAGCTCTTCCAAGGTGTCTACTTTGATGGCACAGACGACTATTTGACGGTGTCCCACTCGGCCAACCAAAACTCCTATCCACTTTCCATCTCCTTTTGGATCAGAACGAGCGCCAATTGGACCCAAAGCGTGATTGAGAAATATGTAAGTGGGTCTAGCAACGGATGGTCTGTGTGGACAACAGGTAATGGAAATATTTGCGCCAGTTACTTCAAGAATTCTTCAAACCGCGTTCGCGATGCCACCAACTGTGGGAATTCCACGACCTTTAAAACAAATGCCATCAATGATGGCAACTGGCACATGGTCAGCATCGTCATTGACTCGTCAGGAGGATCCCTCTATCGCGATGGAATTTTAGAATCGACGCTCGCATGGACCGGCACTCCAAATGCGGCCTCTGGCACATCTTCAATCAATATCGGTCGATACAATGGAAGCTCGAATGCCTTTCAGGGCACCTTAGATGAAATTGGAGTGTGGAGTGCCGCACTCTCTAGCTCTGAAATAGTTCAGATTTATACAAAGCAAAAAACAAAATACGGTGGAGTTTACAAGTCACCCGTCCAATCCATTTCAACCAACTCCTCTTGGAGCAGTACAAAGTGGATCTCAACTCTCCCATTCTACAAAGAACTTCCCGGCGATACCAATGCCGACGGCACATCCGATAGCGAGAGCTCAGCAGAGTACTCGGGAGTTTCTGCCAATTTAGCAAACAATCTAGAGGGTCTTTGGCATCTTGATGAATCTTCGTGGAATGGAACAACCAACGAGGTTGTCGATTCTTCTGGAAAGGGTCGTCATGGAACCGCTCAGAATTCTGCAAATGTGGCTAGTGGAATTTTAAAAAACGGCGCTAATCTTGTCTACGCCAGTCAACAACATATTCGCACCGGAAACTTCAACATGGGTACAGTCCATGGAGTTACTTGGTCGGCTTGGATAAAAAATAACAATGCCCAAGTAACGACAAAACAGGGAATCGCCTTTAAGGCGACGGCAACTATGGAAGTATTTCTATATTCTACGGGTCAACTGTATCTCTACATCGCTAATAATACCGCCTGGCACCTTTCATTGACTTCTCCGATCTACACCGATTGGAATTCATGGCATCATGTGGTGGCGACTTACGACGGATCGTTTACCTATCTCTATCGCGATGGAAAGCTAGTGGCTCAGTCTACGGCAGGTGTCGAAGCGGGTGATGTTGCCGATAATAGCCAAATTGCTAAGTTTGGACAATCCAGTGGAGCCACAAATATTTTTGATGGATATATCGATGAAATTGCTCTTTGGAGTCGAGGATTAACGGCCAACGAAGTCCTCCAACTCTACCGCCGTGGCGCCAACCGCAACAAGTTCCAATTCCGCACCTGCACTCAATCTGACTGCTCGGATAAAACTGATGCGGATTGGGTGGGACCCGATAAAACCGCGTCGAGTTGGTTCTCTGAACTTCACAACATGACGGCTGTTGCTTCAACTGGTGATGGCTCGGGCTCAATCAATCTCACTTCGCCTCTCATTGATTTCTCAAAATGGATTGCGGCTGTGAGTGGGTGGACATTTAACCCAACACCTGCCAGATATTTCCAGTACCGAGCACTGATGGAATCCGATGATGTGAACAATCTCTGCTTAGATTCCTCAAACAATGCCATCCCATGCATGCCCGATATTACGTCCGTCACACCCACGGCGGAACTAAGTCCTGCGCCATATATTACCTCAGCAACCGGAATTTCTTTCTATACGACGCTGTCTTCTTTGGATTTTACAACTTCAGGAACTTGCACGTCTGACAGTAACTATCCTGCGAAGTTCCAGCTCTCTAAAGATGGTGGTTCAACCTATCAGTATTACAACGGCACTTCGTGGGCAAGCGCGACGGCAGGGACTTATTCGCAAGCGAGCACGCTTTCGCAAATCAATATTGGTCTTAGCTCAGATCGGAAGAGCGTCGTGTAGGGAAAGAGTGTCTTCGCCTGTGTAG
>CALCCV010000183.1 GCA_937900305.1 uncultured Pseudobdellovibrionaceae bacterium
TCCGATCTGCGTGACTGTACCGATTTCTAAAAACCCGGCACCCACTTTTTGCCAATCGAGAAGATTGTCGCCGTCTTTGTCCATGCCGCCAGCGATGCCGACGGGATTGCGAAAGTGCAATCCACGCCAGTCGAGGGACTGCCACTCAAATGCCGAAGGCGTTTCGTCTTTGAAAAGCGTATACAGTTTCAACAAACCGCCACTCAAGTCGTGAGCCAGCTTGGGCGGCAACCAAAGCCACGGTCGAAAATCTCGCAGGCTCATGGACAACTCATCGAGGGTAAAGACCGCGAAGGAGCATCGCTTTTTCTAAACGTTGAACGGCAACGGCCATGGCGGCCGAACGCATGTCGACGTTTTTCTCTTGGTGAACAGCCCAGCCTTTGTCGAAGGCCTTGGTGATGATGGTCTTCAGGCGATCATTGATTTCGTCTTCATCCCAGAAGAAGGACATAATGTCTTGAACCCATTCGAAATAACTCACGATCACACCGCCACCATTGGCGATCACATCCGGAGCGATGAAAATTCCGCGTTTGTGCAAAATGCGTGTGGCCGCATTGCTGACGGGACCATTCGCGCCTTCAACAATGATTTTCGCTTTGATCTTTTCGGCATTGTGCGTGTCAATCTGTCCTTCGAGGGCGCAAGGAAAAAGCGCATCACACGGTAGCTCAAGCAACTCTTCATTCGTGATGGGCGACGATTTCGGATAACCCTTCACTTGCTTGTGAGTCTTTACGTACTCAATCACGTCGGGAATATCAAAACCTTCGCCGTTGTAAATTCCACCGCTCACATCAGACACCGCGATGATTTTGGCGCCCCGCTGATGGGCAAAGAGTGCAGCAAACGAACCGACGTTCCCGAAACCTTGGACGACGATCGTGGAGCCCGACATTTCCATCTTGCATTTTTCATACGCTTTTTCGGCGACGAACACGACACCCAAGCCCGTGGCGTGATTGCGGCCAGCGGTGCCACCGATCTCAACGGGCTTTCCCGTCACGACGCCTGGCTGTGAATAGCCACCTTGTTCCTGCGAGTAGGTGTCCATCATCCACGCCATCGTTTGTGGATCGGTGCCGACGTCAGGGGCTGGAATGTCTTTGGTTGGACCAATGAAGTGAGAAATTTCTGAAGCATATCGACGAGTGAGATTTTGTTTTTCAGTGCGTGAAATCTTGCTTGGGTCCACACAAACGCCGCCCTTCGCACCGCCGAGAGGCAAACCCAAAACTGAATTTTTAAATGTCATCAGCGCTGCAAGACCTACCACCTCAGGCAGATCCACATTTTGGTGATAACGAATTCCGCCTTTGAACGGCCCGAGTGTGGCGTTGTACTGAACACGATAGCCAGTGAAAACACGAACCGTGTAGTCATCCATTCGCACAGGAATCGAAACGGTGATGCAGCGACGAGGTTTTTTCAAACGCTCCAAAACATTCGGGTCGCAGTTGATAAGTTTCGCGGACTCAATCAAAATTTCTAAGGCATTGCCAAAGAGAGGTCCGTCGAGATGCGCTTCAGAGTTATGAAAATGCTGCTTTTCCATTCCAGGGTTCCTTTCCAGGTGAGATGGGTCAGATCCTAGGCCTTGTCTTTCGTTTCTTCAAGGATCCGTCTTCGCAGACGTTGCTTGCTGGAACGCCTCAGCAAAGTGGACAGAAGATTTGCTCAAGGTTTGGACGTAAGGGAGCACATCTGCAATCAATTCCGCGGGAAACTCTCGCAAGGGTTGAACGTCTTTCGTTGGAACGTAGCGGAAGGTTAAATTCACCCGACGGACCACAAAGTTTGCGTCGGGAAAGGCCTGTTGAAGACTTCCTTTTTTTTCGACTCGTTGAACACGATGAAAGAGAGTGTCCTTAAACAATCGACCCGCAAAGATCTGCAGCGAGCGATCGTCCAGCCACTGACTTAAAAACGTTGAGCTGGATTGGTGACGAGAACTCGATCGAACAAACTGAAAAAATGCGCGCTCACCCAACGAAACCGAGGCCACTGGGCCAGGCTCGTAATCGCGATGTTCTCCGACGCGCGCGACATCTTGCCACTGCCCCTCCTCGTCGCGCGATTGACCATAGTAATTGATCAAACACGTATTGAGGTGCCAGTCAGCGGGAACGTCACCTTCGGGAATTTCCCGTCGGACGAGTTGTTCAATTTCATTCACCCAAGCTTGCAAAAAGGGTGGGAAGGGCTCGGCCTCCACACACCGGAATTTCGTGCCCTTGGGTGGATGATAATAATTCAGACAGGCAAATTGCCAATTGCCCAACCAATACACGGGGCGCAGAAGTTTTCGCTGCTTCTGATTGGCGGCCAGAGGTCGAACAGTTGAAAATCGAGATTCCCAAATGGCAGGGAGACCGAAAAAATATTTCAGCGCCAAAGCTTTGTCGGCGACGGAAACAAAATTCGTTCGATAGATCAAGCCGGGTCGTTCAGGCCCGGCTTTCTGAGCCAAAGATTTCAGAGCAGGCAATGAAGAAAGTTTTTTTGGCGCGGCCTTAGCGCTGCGCCCATTGTGGCGCGGACGATTAGGCGTGCGCATCCGGTCGCGAATTCATCGGCAAATCGCGGGCGATTTGATCGAAATAAATTTTAAACTCCTGTTTTTTAGTGTGCATCTCTGAAGGCACATGCTGCAACTGCTCAAAAAATTCATCGTGCGACTCGAGCTCTTTCAACCAAGATGGGCTGTCCATATTCATCAGCCGGGCAAAACGATCTCGATTTAATTCGAGGCCTTTCCAGTTGAAGGATTCTGCAGGTGGAACGTTCACCAGTCCCCGATCTTCGGCCGCAACTTTGCCATCCAGGCGTCCCAGAATCCATTCGAGAACCCGCATGTTTTCGCCGTATCCGGGCCACAAAAATTTGCCGTTCTCATCTTTGCGAAACCAATTAACGATAAATATCTTGGGAGGTGTCGCGGCCTTTGCGCCCATGTTCAACCAGTGCTGAAAGTAGCTGGCCATATTGTAACCGCAGAATGGCAGCATCGCCATTGGATCGCGGCGAACAACTCCGACTTTGCCGGTGGCAGCGGCGGTTGTTTCTGAACCGATCGTTGAGGCCAGATAAACTCCGCTGGCCCAGTCTTTGGCTTCCATCACCAAAGGCAAAGTGTCGGCGCGACGACCGCCAAACAAAAATGCAGAAAGCGGAACACCCTCGGGATTTTCCCATGCGGGATCTAGGGACGGACATTGTGATGCTGGAGCCGTAAAACGCGAGTTCGGGTGCGCCGCTTTGCGACCGCAATCGGGAGTCCAACTTTGACCTTGCCAATCGGTGAGGTGAGCCGGTGCGGTTTCGGTCATATCTTCCCACCAAACATCACCGTCATCAGTCAGAGCTACGTTTGTAAAAATCGTATTTTTTGAAATCGTGGCGATTGCGTTGGGATTGGTGCGAATCGAAGTGCCTGGGGCCACACCGAAAAACCCGGCTTCAGGGTTGATGGCTCGCCACTCGCCTTGCGGAGTTTGGCGAATCCATGCGATGTCGTCGCCGACAGTAGTGACTTTCCATTGCGACATTTGTGTCGGCGGAATCAACATTGCAAAATTTGTTTTACCGCACGCACTCGGGAAGGCGGCCCCGATGTATCGTTTGCCAACACCATTGGTTTCATTTGAATTTTCAACACCCAGAATCAGCATGTGTTCGGCGAGCCAACCTTCGCTCTGTCCTTGGTGCGAAGCGAGTCTCAAGGCAAAGCATTTTTTACCCAGCAGAGCATTGCCGCCGTAGCCTGAGCCATACGACCAAACCTCACGATTTTGTGGGTAATGTACAATGTACTTAGTTTCGGGATTGCAAGGCCAGGCGACATCGGCCTGTCCGTCTGCGAGCGGTTTGCCGACAGTGTGGAAACATTTAACGAAAGACGAATGGCCGAGAGAGTTTAAAGCTGCAACTCCCATGCGGGTCATGATCTTCATGTTGACGGCGACGTATGGGGAGTCCGTCAATTCCACGCCAAATTGAGACAGCGGAGAGCCCAACGGACCCATGCAAAAGGGAATCACATAAAGTGTGCGGCCATGCATGGAGCCTTTAAAAATTTCACCGATGGTCTTGCGCATTTCCTGCGGAGCACGCCAGTTGTTTGTCGAACCGGCTTCTTCTTTTTTTTCGGTGCAAACAAACGTTCGATCTTCTACGCGCGCGACATCTGATGGATCCGAACAGGCGAGATAAGAATTCGGTCGCTTGATCGGATTTAATTTGCGAAATGTGCCGCCGTCGACGAGCAGCTGGCAGAGATGATTGTACTCTTCTTCGCTCCCGTCACAAATGACGGTGTCTTTGGGTTCGCAGAGTTGTTGAATGGCTTTGACCCAGGTGATGAGTTCTGAGTTTGTGATCGTCAAAGATGTTCCCAAGGATGTCTTCAAATTCATGATGTCCCCTTCATTGGCTGGCGCGATCCCAAAAGATTTCCCCATTTTGGCTTTCTAGGGCAATTGCCCTATCTGCCGGAATTCGGAAATGATGGCTGCGCGGAGAGAAGCTAGCGAGGAATCAAGTTAGTTTCACGCAATTTTTTTAGAGTGTGAAAGCGTTATAGAGCGGAGCGTCGAAAGCGATCTGATCCCTCGGGCTCTCCGGTGCTGGTGGCCTTGCCAGTTTCCTGGATCTGATCCACGCTCGGCACTATGGCAGACAGCTATTCTTGGAATGAAAAAACTCGGCAGCGGGTTTTGGATCTTTTGCCCAAATTGCGGGACCGCAAGGTTTTGGTGGTGGGGGACATCGGTCTGGATGAGTACGTGATGGGGCAGGTGCGCCGAATTTCTCCGGAGGCCCCAGTTCCTGTGGTCGAAGTTGAGGTTGAAGATTTTCGCCTGGGGCTGGCCGCATTTGTGGCCCAAAGTGTTTTGAGTTTGGGTGGTCAGGTGAAGCTTTTGGGCGTGGTCGGAGACGATCGCGGAGCCCATCATCTAAAAGAGCTATTTTTAAAAACGCAGGTTCCGTGGGATGACCTGGTAGTAGATCAAAAAAGGCCGACGACACGCAAAGCGAGGATCATGGCCAAAAGTCATCACGTGGTTCGCATCGACTACGAATTGAAAAATTCGGTGAGTGCAGAGGTCGAAGCCGAGTTGGTGGCGCGCGCTGAGATTTTAATCCCTCAAGTCGATACCGTCATATTAGAGGATTACGCCAAGGGCGTGGTCACGAGATCGTTGGTTCAGTCGCTAGTTCAAATTTGTCGCAAAAACGGAAAGCTTCTGTTGGTAGATCCCACTCGCACGCAGCCTGCGGAATTTTATCAAGGCGTCGACTGGATCAAGCCCAATTACGATGAGGCCATCGAACTGACGAAAGTGTCGCTCGAGGATTTGCGACTTCATCCCGAAAAGGTGGACCAGTTGGGTCCGCTACTCAAAGAAAAAACACAATGTCGAGTGGTGATCCTGACTCGTGGGGCTCAGGGCATGACTCTGTTTAAAGAAGACGGAAGTCTGGTGCACATTCCGACTTACGCCAAGGCCGTTTTTGACGTGACTGGTGCGGGTGACACCGTCATTGCGGCTATGGCCCTCGGTGCGGCGGCAAAACTCAGCCTTGAAGAGTCAGCATTGATTGCCAATTGTGCGGCGGGCATTGTCGTGACCAAAGTGGGTTGCGTGCCTTGCGATTTGGCAGAGTTAAAAGCGTCTCTCGAAGAGCCTTGGGAAGTGGCCCAAGGTCCAGGCGCCCGACTTTAGCTCTTTGCAGTTTACATCTGGGACGTTGGACCTTGTTCAGCCGCGCGCACGTGGCCCGTCAGAGGGCGTCCTGTAAAGAGATTCCCAAGAAATACCGATAAGATATTTGAGAAAATGAGTCGAGAAAAGAAGCCTTCACCGGCAGATATTTTGAGCCAGAAGTTGATGGATGACGTTCGTACATCCATAAGGGAGTCGTCTGTCCAAGATGAGAAGACGGTGGCTATTTCTCGCGAGGAACCCGATCAAAAATCTCGCACGGGAACTCTGACTCGGGCTGCGAATGAAGAGAC
>CALCCV010000184.1 GCA_937900305.1 uncultured Pseudobdellovibrionaceae bacterium
TTTTGTATGCTTGCCTACTAAAATTGCCATAAATAAAACAACCTTGAATTATTTTTTTGTAAGTGCTACTGCTTTTTCAGCGGCGTCAGATAAATTTTCAGCAACCGTGATATTTAAGTTTGATTTTGCAAAAGCTTCTTTTCCTTTAGCCACATTGGTCCCTTCCATACGTACTACTAATGGAATCGACATTCCAATTTCCTTAACTGCCATCACAACACCTAAGGCTAAGGTCTCGCAGTTCATAATCCCGCCAAAGATATTGACCAAGATTCCCTTCACATTGGGATCTTTCAAAATAATTTTAAAGGCCGCCGTGACCTTTTCTTTACTGGCTCCGCCGCCCACATCTAAAAAATTGGCTGGAGTCGAGCCGTGCAACTTAATGATGTCCAATGTGGCCATCGCGAGACCCGCCCCATTGACCAAGCAACCGATGCTGCCGTCCAATTTGATAAAAGCCAAATCATACTTAGAGGCTTCAACTTCCGTCGGATCCTCTTCAGTTAAGTCGCGATATTCCATGATATCTGGATGACGAAACAGCGCATTCGAATCAAAATTCATTTTGGCATCAAGAGCCAAAACTTGACCCTCTTTTGTCAACACCAGTGGGTTGATTTCAGCGATGGAACAATCGCAATCGATAAATGCCTTATATAGTCCCACAAAAAATTGAGTCGCTTTGTTTACGCTTTCAGCGGGCAAGCCGATTTGAAACGCCAAATGACGAGCCTGATAAGGCATCAATCCTGTGGCAGGATCCACAATCACCTTCACAATCGCTTCGGGTCTCTCAGCCGCAACCTCTTCAATGTCGACACCACCCTCTGCCGAAGCCATCACAGTCACTCGTCCGGTTACACGATCAACAAGACACGCTACGTAATATTCCTTTGCGATATTACAGCCCTCTTCGATATAAACCTTTTGGACTTGCTTGCCTTCTGGACCCGTTTGATGAGTCACAAGATTCATGCCGATCATTTTCCCCGCCAGGGTTTTGACCTCTTCGACCGTTTTCGCAATTTTAACGCCGCCGCCTTTTCCGCGTCCGCCCGCATGAATCTGAGCCTTAACGACCCACAAATTTCCACCCATGTCTTGCGCCACTTTCAATGCCTCTTCGGCAGAGTTCGCCACTTTCCCCCGGAGGGTCGCTACTCCATAGCGTCGCAAAACTTCTTTTGCCTGATACTCATGAATGTTCATGGACTGAATGCCTTTCTTGCTCATGGCTGCTGGAGCCCTGAATCCTAATCTTCAGTTTTTGATTGATTACAGAATTAAAGGCATTCAATCTTAATTTTTCCGTGAGTTCAAGTGGATAACAGATGAGTCAAGCGACCCCAATAGAAATGAAATCTCTCTTCTTGCGCTTCGGCGACAACGAAGTTTTGCGCGATTTTTCTATGCGGGTTGGTGAAGGCGAGGCCCTCGCAATTTTGGGACCCAGCGGTTCTGGAAAATCTTCTTTGCTGAAACTTTGCTCTGGCCTGCTGCTACCCTCAAGTGGCGAAGTCTGCGTGAACGGCGCGAGTTGGGACGCATTGCAGCCCGCTGAGCTAGCCGAGCGAAGAACACGCATGGGCATGCTATTTCAGAAAAATGCACTTTTTGATTCTATGACCTGCATAGATAACGTCGCTTTTCCACTGCGCCTTCGCTCCAAGCTCACCGAATCCGAAGTTATCCAAAAATCCGAAAATTATCTTGAACGTGTGGGTCTCGCTCACGCCAGAGATTTAATGCCATCTGAAATTTCTGGAGGCATGCAAAAGCGCCTGGGCATTGCGCGGGCATTGGCCCTTGATCCCAAAATTGTTCTGTACGACGATCCAACCGCCGGCCTCGATCCAATCACCTCTCGCAAAATCGTCGACCTCATCCTTGAGCTAAAAACTCGCAATCAGGCCACCATTCTTGTCGTTACAAATGACGTCCAGCGAGCTTTACAAATTTCAAAAAAAATCCTCATTGTCTTTTCGCCCACAAAAATTTTGGAGTTTGGGTCCCACGAAGAATTTTTAGGTTCTAACGACGAAGACGTGCGACAATTTATTTTGTCACCGCTTGAATCGCAGGCCAAAAGGAATCTGGATGCTTGATTATCTAAATGTAGTGAAATCTTTCGGAACCAGGACCATTTTGCATGGCCTTTCGTTTTCAGTTTCAAAAGGAAGCATCTGTTTTATTCTTGGAACGTCAGGCACTGGAAAATCCGTGCTATTAAAAAATACCGTCGGCCTTATGAAACCCGATTCGGGCCAAATTTTGCTAGAAGGCAAGGACATCGTACCACTCAGTGAGGACGAACTAGGCGAAGTTCGCCGTAAATGCGGAATGGTTTTTCAACAACCCGCTCTTCTCGATAGCTTGTCGGTTTTTGACAATGTGGCCTTCGGTCTTCGGCGCTTAACGAAAATGAATGAAACTCAAATCCGCGACCGTGTCATAGAAGCACTGACGGCCGTGAATATGGAAAAAATCTTAACCCGTCGACCGTCTGAGATCTCTTACGGGATGCAAAAGCGAGTCAGTCTAGCTCGGACACTGGCCCTCGAACCTCAAGTGTTGCTCTTTGACGAGCCCACAACGGGACTCGATCCACAAACCACGCGTGCGGTGAATGATCTCATTTATTCTCTTTCTCGCAAGTACAACACCTCTTCACTCGTTGTCAGCCATGACATGGCTTGCGCGTTGGCGATCGCTGATCAAATTGTTGTTTTGGACAAAGGGTCTATTGTTGATATGGGAACCCCAAAAGAAATTCGTCAAAGCCAAGTCCCCCTCGTTCGAGATTTTATGCGCGAGGTCCAGGCTTGAAATACTTCGGTTGGGTCGACGAAGTCGGTCAAAACTTTCTGTTTCTCTCAACTCTTATGAAAAGCTGGTGGCGTTCAAATGATCTTCGCCAACCCATCCTCGAGCAAACCTGGAAAATAACCATTTCGAGCTTATCGACAACACTTTTTGCCGGTTTTTTTGTCGGTGCTATTCTCACGGTGCAATTCACTCTGCAAATGCGTGAATTTGGCGCCCTCGGATATCTCGGGGGCTTATCGACCTCTGGCATCGTACGCGAAGTCGGCCCGCTTCTCATTGCGTTTCTGTTAAGTGGGAAAGTTGGAGCATACACATCTGCTGAACTCGGAACAATGCGGGTAACTGAACAAATCGACGCGATCCGCTGCCTAGGCGCCGACCCCCTGAAAGAAGTCGTACTTCCTCGCTTTGTCGGTATTGTCTTCTCATCATTTTTTCTGCTGACTTTCGGATTGATTGTTTCCGTTTTTGGTGGAGCATTCATGGGTTATATTTTTTCAGGTGTTAATTTTGAAGAATACATTCGGTTCATTCCTAGCATCGTCACCTTGCCATCAGTGATCAACGGGCTTTTTAAATGTCTGGCGTTTTCACTCGTTCTCGCGACGGTTTGCACTTATAAAGGATACACGGCGTCCGGCGGAGCACGAGGTGTTGGTCAAGCTGTGGTCCAAACCGCAGTGCAGACCATGCTCCTTATCGTCTTTTTTGATTGGCTCACCAGTTTTCTGATGCAATCCTTCATCAACCAATGGATGAACGCATGAAATCGGCATCGGTCAATTCATCAGAAATTCGTTTGATCTCACCCCTCGGTCGCCTCACGCTATCGACACTCCGCCAAGGTCAAAATTTTCTCGATTTTTTTGCCGAAACAATGGCTTCGCTGATAAAGCCGCCGTTTTTCTTTCACGAGTTTATTAAACAGCTTCACTTTATCGCCAACGAAAGCCTCTTCATTATCCTTATCTCAGTTTGTTTTGCCGCCATGGTGACACTCCTAGAGTCTTCGTTTCACATGAAACTGGTGATTCAAAATGATTCACTGGTTCCAGGATTTGCGGCTCTGTTGATTATTCGTGAACTTGGAGCTGTTGTAACGGCATTGCTCTTAGTCTCTCGGGTCGGCGCCGGAATCGCGGCTGAGATTTCGACCATGAAAACCACAGAACAAATCGATGCCTTTCGAATGCTGGGATTGGATCCCATCGTATTTCTAGTCAAACCTCGACTGCTGGCTTCCGTTTTTGGAACTGTTCTTTTGGTCGGTGCCGCCAATGTAGTCTGCATTTTTTGTGCAATGATGATTAGCGATTCGCTATTAGGGCAGCCACCCGCTCAATTTTTAGCGGCGATGAATCGGTTCATCGATTTTCAAGATTTGCTCTTTTCCTTGGTCAAAGGGGCTTGTTTTGGATTCGTTATTCCAATTGTCGCTTGCTACTTTGGGTTTGGCTGCAAAGACTCCTCAGAAGGCGTGGGTCAGGCAACCACCACAAGTGTGGTCGCTGCCTCGATCGCGATCATATTTCTTGATTTTATTCTATCTTACATTTTTACTTATTTTTATTGATCGCCTCAAAGCAACCATCCAAGGATTGGAGAATTGAAATTATGAAAATCGAAACCAAGGTCGGGTTGCTCGTCGTCGCAAGCTTATTGCTGATCGTTGCCTTTGCTTATATCACCGGATTTCTCTCTCCATTTGGCAATCAAAATGAACTCCATGTTATGTACAATTACGCCGGTGGAATCGAAGTGGGCTCACCGGTTCGGGTCATGGGTATTCGGGTGGGTAAAGTTCAAAGCATCGATTTTGACCCAAGCTTTAAAACTCCCACGGGCGAAGAGGTCAAACTTCGTCTCACCATTAAGATTAATAAAGACGCTTGGACAACCGTTCGGCAGGATTCTAAGTTTTTTATCAATCTAGCCGGAGTCATTGGCGAGAAGTTTTTGGAAGTCAGCCCTGGTACCAACGAAGCACCGAGCTTCAACCCCGGAGACTCAGTTCGAGGCGAAGATCCACCACGCATCGATCAGCTTATTTCGCAAAGCTATGGGCTGGCTGGAAAAATGATTGATCTCATTTCCAAAAATGAGGGATCCGCGACGAATCTTATCAAACAACTCGACAACCTCAGCACAAACTTTAACAAGACCCTGGTCCTTTTGGACAAAACTTCAAAAAATGAAAAAGTGGGCAAATTGGTCGACAACGTCATTCAAATCTCTGATGACATGGCCTATCTCACTGGCCAATTGAGATCCCGCAAAACCGAAGACACCTTAGAGCTGGTTCGCAAGCTTCTCTATCGCTTGGAGCCCCTTGACGGCCCAGCCATCAAGAAATTCTTCCAAGAGGAAGGCATTCGAGCTCGAATCTTTTAATTTTCTGTTTTTTGATTTTTGGGGAATGACTGATATGCGGAAAATAGCCTCGAATTTTCAAGAAGTCTTAATGGCTTCTCAAGGACAGAGTCCAAACCTAAGAGCCCAAATAAAAAGGGCCAACCATCACTGGTCAGCCCCTTAAGACATAGCATAGCTAAGAAGATTACTTCTTAGCAGCTTTCTTGCGAGTTGTCTTTTTAGTTGTTTTTTTTGCAGCTTTCTTAGCCATTTGTGAGTTCTCCTTCCAGAATTCTCATTTTGAGAATTTTTTTACTCTACACCTATAGGTTTTAAATCGAATTTCGACAGATGCAAGAGGGGGCCAAGAAAAAACTCATTTTTTTGATTATGTCAGTTCTTTATTTTAATAAAAATAATATTTCGCTAACACTGTTTAGAGTTATTACAAACATGAATCGAATAATACTCTATAATGGTTTTATTCATATTTTATTTCAAAATATTTATTTATTCCATTTTTCAGATGGAGATAATTGGAGTGGAAACGATACGAATGAATGTATGAATTTGCTGGATAATACTTTGCTTCCTGCAAGTAATTTATTTTCTTATGGACAAGTAGAAAGCCGTTATGGAAGTGGGCAATTTTTAAAAGATTTGGAAAAACATTATGGCGAGCAAAACGAAAAAGTAATCATTCATCAAATAAAAGATAGAGATGGGATTATGAATGCCTTACGTGCTTTTCTAGGAAAGGGGAAGTAATTTATGGTTATGGATCCTCGTCTTACAAGCGAATTAACACCCGAATTAAGAGATATCGTAACAGAAAGATCGGAAG
>CALCCV010000185.1 GCA_937900305.1 uncultured Pseudobdellovibrionaceae bacterium
ATCGACGCCTTTCGCAGCAGGCCTTTGACAATCGAATCCTCTTGCGAAAGGCGATGACCGCTGCAGGCTTCCAGGTCATTCGTAACGAATGGTGGCATTTCAATGCCTGCACTTTGGACGAGGCTAAGAAGTTGGCTTCGATCGTTGAATAGGTTTAAGCGAATGGCGACTCATTTTGCAGAAGTAATGGGCTCCCCCCTGCTCTCCAGCAAGGCGTCCTTCCAAAAACAGACTCTGCTCGTCGTCGCTACTGCGAAACCAATATTTCAAATCACTCGTTGGATACAAATAACTCGCTGTTAATGAATTCAAGTTTGATTCCAATTGCTTAGGTATCATCCCTTGTTCCGCAAATTCTTGACGAAGCTCAGCGGCCGATTTCATCGCCCACGGATCTTGAGTGTGATAGAAACCAAAAAGTCCGTTATAAAATATCTCGGCGTTCTCACGGTGAAATACGGCTACTCCGAAATGCCGATCTACAGGACTTATTCCAGACATCAGATAAAAGCAGGGTCCGCTGAAAACCACCCCTATTGCTGAATCGATGAGCGGGGGTTTGGGATTGGATTCAAAAGAATTTTCAATATCTCGTTGATAGGATGAGCATGCCAAGCCCGAGTCGCAAAAGGGTGGACTTTGAGCAAACGATTCAATGGCACAGAGGAAAGTAAATAATATGACACTGGATTTCGCCAACTGACCTTCCTTTTGCTGTCGCCAATTTGGCTCTGACCAAAGCGAGAACTTAAGAGGGCTCCACAGAATCGTCATCGCTGTCTTTGGCGTAGGTGGTTTCCAAGCAAACACCAAATGATTTGAACTGACCTTCTAAAACTTTCACAAGAGTTTTTAAGTCCGAGACCTCTTCACGCAGGTTCAATATCTGCTCTTCTTTTTCGTGTAGCACCCGGGTGTAGGCTTGCTTCAACTCTGAAAGCAGGCGATTTGCCGCAGCAATCACTTCTTGCGACTGCTGAGGCACCTGGGTCTGACCCAGAGATTGCCCCAGCGTTTGGCCCAGTGTTTTGACAGACGACTGAGCCGCTTTCAAGACGTCGTCGACAAACTCCACCTTGCTGGAAAACTTGGTGGTGTCGACCTCCTTCATCATCGGGGGGATTTCGCTCATTGGGGAGGGGCGATGATCCCGATGATTTGAAAGTGGCTCATCGAAGATGAAATACTTCCCGTCATCAAATCGATAGTGAATGTCCTCTGCCTTAATACGACGACGCAAGGTACTCACACTGACCCTGTACTTCGCTGCGTATTCAGACAAGGGTAGCCATTCTTGACTATCCATTTTCGACTTCTTCTCCTTGTGAGTACTCTGACTAGCGGGAGCACATCTGAGTACTCACTATTTCTCGACCTAGCAGGTGACGTTTGGTGGTGGTCATTCTGCCTACTCAGACGCTATCACAGTGAATATTCATGTCAAATCTGGGCAAATTTATTTCGTTGGTTTTGTTGAAATCTATACGGAAGTCTGGATATCCAGGGACTCAGCACTGGGCTTTGGGCTTGGATAGTCATGACTACTCAGGACCATTGGCCTGAGATTTTCATTGTTCTGACTCTTCAAAAGCGTAGTATGTGGATATGGCCGGCCGAGCAGGTATTCTCAAAAATAAAAAGAAGTTGGCGTTAGTTCTCAGTGGCGGAGGAATTAAAGCCGCCGCTTTTCATATTGGTGTCTGCCTGGCGCTAAAGGAAAAGGGGTTTGTGTTCGCTGGTGGTTCAAAAGACATGGTTCGCCACCAGCATCATCCAGACCCTTCAAAGGTGTTCAAAATTTATGTCGGCTCCAGTGCCGGTGCTTTTGTTTCGACCATCTTGGCCGCAGGCTATGACATCGAAAGTCTGATCAATGCTTTTGAACTGGGCTTTGGAGGCGATTACTTTGTTAAAGAAGATAGCTTTAAGAAGCTCAAACAAATTGGTTACCGCCATGTTTTTTCCGTGAATAGCAAACGGCTGTTGCGATTTTTGCCCGAGGCCATTCTGCACAAGTCTTTAGTCCAAGGTGGGCTTGAAGCTTTTCTAAAAACCGGTTTCAAGCTCGACGGCCTTTTTACGACTAAGGCGATGGAAGCCTACTTGCGGAAAGAGGTTTTGCTGGAAAATGAGTTTGATCGATTAGGGGTCGAGCTGTACATCGTCGCCACCCAACTCAATCACAGCCGTAAGGCCATCTTCGGGCCCTTTAAAGAAAGCTATAAAAACGCATCGACAAAATTTATCAACTACGCTTCGATCAGCGAAGCCGTTGCCTGCTCAACGGCCCTGCCACCAGTCTTTAGTCCATATGCCATTCGCAATGCCGAAGGCAAAGAGCTTTATTTTTATGACGGAGAAATCCGCGAAACGCTATCTGCCCACATTGCGGCTGACCACGGTGCCGATCTGGTGATCAGCTCTTACTCAGTTCAACCCTATCACTATGTGCCCGAGATCGGCAGTCTCCACAAATTTGGTGTGCCCGCCATTATCAACCAGGCCCTCTATCAAGTGATCCAGCAGAAAATTCAGAAGCACATCGAGTGGCAAGCCAGCTCGCGCCAACTTTACAGAATGATTGATGGTTTTTTTAAACAAGGCTTGCTACCTGAAGATCAAAGGGACCGCGTGCTCGCCGCCGTCAACCTGACCCTCAAGCATCGGCCAGAAACCGACTACATTTACATTTCTCCGAGACCTCAGAATTATGAAATGTTTTTCGTCGACCACTTCTCTCTCAAGCCCAAGGTCTTAGAGAAAATTGCACGCATCGGATTTCGATCGGCTTTGAGCGTCCTTAAACAGTACGACCTTTAGCGAGGAATGAAATCATCGACGACTCCGACGTCAGAGTGCCTAAAACAAGGATCTTTCAACCGCATCAAACAGCGGACCTGAAACCAATCCCAGACAAACGATAAAAAATGCGCAGGCGATCGCGGTGATGATAGTTGCATTTAAGGAGTGAGGAGCCGTGTCGGCCTCTCCTTCCGTCATGTACATCACCACCACAGGACGAAGGTAGTAATACACGCTGATCACCGAATTGATCACACCCCAAACCGCGAGCCAAATCAGGCCTTCGCCAATGGCCGCCGTAAAAAGATAAAACTTACCGAAGAAACCCAGCGTTGGAGGCAGGCCCGCCAGAGACAACATGAAGATCGTGAAGCAAAAACTGAGCAATGGTCTTCGCTTAGCAAGTCCTGCTAAATCTTCGACTTTTACCAGACTTCCTTCACTTTTTTCCATCATCGCGAGAACGGCAAACGCGCCAATGGTCATGAGCGAGTAGGTGAATAGATAAAAAATAACCGATGAAGCCCCAAAAACTCCTGTCTCTGAAATCCCGGAGCCGATGAGCCCAACCAACAAATAACCAGAGTGCGCGATGCTCGAATAGGCCAAAATCCGTTTGAGATTTGTTTGCACTAAGGCCGCCACATTGCCCACAATCATGGTGGCCACCGCCAACCATTGCAAAAGGTCCAGCAAAGCTTCAGATCCCAGAAGGGAACGAGTGGCAATGACTCTCAAAAAAGCCGCAAAAGAAACCGTCTTCACGGCCGTTGCCATCATGGCTGTAATCGGAGTCGGGGCTCCCTGGTAGACATCTGGAGTCCAAGCGTGAAAGGGCGCAATTGAAACCTTAAAACAAAATCCGATAATGACAAAAGCCATGCCAAACAAGAACAACCGATTTGTCGCCACAAGTGTCAGGGTTTTCTCAACAAATCCTAAAACATTTGTGGTTCCGGTGGTCCCGAAAATGAATGACACCCCAAACAAAAAGATGGCAGAGGCAAAACTTCCCAACAGAAAATATTTGATCGCACTTTCTTTGGCTAACTTTTCTTCGTGGCTCATCGCAATCATTAGATACAGAGGCAAAGACATCATCTCCAGACCAATAAAGATCAACAACAGATCCACGGCCGAACACAGAATCAACATTCCTACGACCGTATTTAAAGTTAAAAAAACGTACTCAGAGTATTGCCGGCCTTTGGTCGCAGGATTTTCATGCATGATAATCAGAGACGCGGCCGACGCCAAAATGGCAATGGCACCCGTCCACAACGTGAGACCATCAAAAAGCAATTTGTCGTTAAAGGCCGTGCTATTCGAGCCACTAAATACAGCCAAGAGAACCAGGGCCGCCGCCAAACCGACAAGTCCCGTCAGCAAACTGATCAGCGGTCGTTGCTCAACATTGCCTCGCAATACTTTGGCTGTGATCGGGATCAGCGACACTAAAAACAGCACGATCATCGGCGAAACTAGGCAAAGATGTTTGACGAGTTCTTCGTAATTGATCACAGAGGTCTCCTACTGCGCGTCTTCTGCAGATGTGTTTTCAATTTGCATTTTATTTTTTTCAGCCTCTACGGCAAGCCCTCTCTCAAGCTCTCTCTGGATCACAAATTTTGGACCAGTCGCCGAAGGAAGATGGACGCCAAGGTGATATTGACTTTTATTTTTAACGAGAAAATCAACGCTGGCATTCGACCATTTCAAAAATTGTCCTGGAAATATTCCCATCCAAAAAATCAAGATGAGGAGTGGCGCCAACACTGTCATTTCGCGCAAACTCAAATCCTTCAGCGGATGAGCTTCATCTCGAACCAACTCACCTTTTTCGCCAAAGAACACTCTCTTAAACATCCACAACATGTAGGCTGCGCCTAAAACCACACCAAGTACTGCAATATAGGCATAAAATGGCTTCGCATTAAAAGTGCCCAGGAGTATCAAAAACTCTCCCACAAAACCATTCGTTAGCGGAACTGCAATGGATGACAGCGTCACAATGAAAAAACAAACCGTAAATACAGGCAAAACCGAAGCGAGACCGCCATACTTTGAAATTTCTCGAGAGTGCGTTCGCTCATAAATCATCCCGATCAACAAGAACAGCGCTCCGGTGGAGATTCCATGATTCAACATTTGATATAAGCTTCCACTCACACCATACGAATTGATCGCAAACATTCCCAAAACGATGTAACCCATGTGAGAGACCGAAGAATAGGCCACCAGTTTTTTAACATCTGGCTGAACCATCGCCACCAACGCCCCATAAACAATTCCGATCACACCGAGGAGCATGAATAGCCAACCCCAATATTCAGCCGCTTGGGGAAAGAGCGGAATGACCCACCTTAAAAAAGAATAAGTTCCCATTTTCAACATCACACCAGCTAATATGACAGAGCCTGGAGTGGGCGCTTCAACGTGAGCATCTGGCAACCAAGTGTGAAGTGGAAACAGCGGAATCTTGATCGCAAAAGCGAATGCAAATGCAAAAAACAAAAGCGTCTGCAAACTAAAAAACTCGCCGGCCACAAACGGCAGGCGGTGACGATAGAAATCCAAAAGATTTGCACTCATCGTGCCAGTCACTTCTTGCGTGTAGTACATCATCACAATGATGGCGATCAACATCAGCAGCGAACCCGCCATAGTGTATATGAAAAACTTAATCGTAGCGTAAATTCGTCGGGTGCCGCCCCAGATACCGACAATAAAATACATCGGGACCAGCGAAAGTTCCCAGAACACATAGAACAAAACTGCATCAAGAGCTAAAAAAGATCCCAGCATGGCCGCTTGCAAAACAAACAGCGACGCCAAAAATCCCTTCCATCTTTTCTCGATCGAGTTCCAACTGGCGAGGATAATAATTGGATTCAAAAAGGTGGTTAAAATCACTAGCCAAAAGGAAATGCCGTCAATTCCCAAAAAGTATTGAATCCCGAAACGCGGTATCCAAGCGTGCTGCTCAGCCAATTGTATGCTCGCCACCGCGGGATCAAAGCGGTCAAACAGAATGAGGCTCAAGAAAAATTCAATCAAGCTGAGAGCCAACCCAAGCGAGCGAAGTGTTCTGCCGTTTGGCCAAATGGTGACGATCAACGCGCACACCAGCGGTAACATTATGAGTGTTGATAGAATCACGAAATACCTCTTATCAAGTTCATCTAGCGAGAATCAACGCTAGCGTGAAAACCAAACCAAT
>CALCCV010000186.1 GCA_937900305.1 uncultured Pseudobdellovibrionaceae bacterium
TTCTCCAGCTTCACTTTCAAGCGTTCGATCTCGAGCTGAATCTGTTGAACTTTTCCTTTGGCTTGAAGCAGGTCGGTGACCTTGGTTTCATCTCTTTGCTGGGCGATCGAAGCAATGGGCGAACCAGCCTCGACGAGGTCGCCAACGGATTTGAAAAGTTTCACCAACTGCGCTTCCATCGGAGCTCTAACGAGGGACGACTTTTCTGCCTGAATTCGGCCTTGGAGTAGCACTTTCGAACTGACTTCACCTAGGGTGGGCGTGATGATGGCCGAAACCACAGCTTCTTTTTTTTCACAGGCTAAGAGCGAAGTTGAGATCACAAGTAGGATTGCAAATCGTTTCATCCCTTTAGTGCCTCCACTGTTTCTAACCCGGCTGCTTTACGGGCGGGAAGGTAGGCAAAGACAAATCCAATCAGCAGTGAAGATGCCAAGGCGACCGCAAAAGAGGAGAGTGAGAAAAACGGATTTGATATTGCGACTTGGGATGAGATCACCATCCCAAACAGACTTCCCGAAACAGCGCCAGCAAAGCCGCCAATGAAGAGGATGATGAGCGCTTCGCTCAAGAAGGTCAGCAGAACCGTTCGGGTCGGAAAGCCAAGGGCTCTGTAAAGTCCAATTTCGCGAATGCGAAGTTGGACTCCAGCGGACATCGCATTCATGACACCCACGGAGCCTGCCAAAAGTGACAATAAGCCAACCACCAGGCCAGAACGTATAAACATTTGATAGTCATTTCTCATCATTTCGAAGTTCTTTCTCGGGTTGTAGATTTCAACGCTCTCACCATATTTCTTTGAAAGCAGCTGCAACACTTCGCTTTCGTAGCTCTCGAGTCGGGCGTACGACGGAAAGCCTAAGATCAGAGACTGCTGGTTGATTTCTTGACTCACACTTTGCATCAGCGCTTCGGTCATCCAAAGATAGCCTCGATCGTTGTTGTCAAAGAGCGGGCTCGCCACCCCAATGATGGTCCCTATTAAAGTTTGTCCCTTCCAATTCATCGAAATGGATTTTCCAAGTGAATCCTTTTCAGAAAGCGCAAGCTCCTTCAGTGCCTGAGGGCTAACCACGATGTTGCGAGAAGAGAGTTTGTGGTCCCATTCCGATAAGAAGCTGCCTTGCATGAGTTTCAAGGGTCTGGCCTCGCGATACAGGGCGCTCGTGGCAATCCCCAGCATTCGCACAGATTTCGATTCCCATAGAACATTCAGTGGGGAGGTCGAATCCAAAACCAAATACCGCACCGAGGTCATTGACGAGAGCTCCTTTAAATCAGAGGGATCAAAGTTCTGACCTCGCAGGGAGATGAAAAGATTAGGACCTCCGGTTCGTGCGATCAGTTCTTCTATGTGGGCTTCTACGTTTTCATTGACAGTGAACACGGCACCAATAGACATCGACCCGAGCACGACGGTGAAAACTGAAAAGAGATTTCTTTTCTTGTTCGCCAAAAAGTTTCGACCTGCTAGACGAAGGGTGCGAAGAAATTGCATGTGCATCTCGCCAATTTTACCGAATCCGGAGTGAAAAATGAACGCACGAATTTGCAATTGGCTTTAGGTCCTGCGGTCTGGCCCAGTGTCCTCGGGCTTCGGGGGATTCTGTTTGCTCCCAATCTCAACTCAAGTAAAATACTTCATTGTGTACACAGCTTGCAGCTATGCTTCGAAGACTTTTCTTTTTCTGACGGCCCTGTGGTGGACAACTCCAAAACCGGCCATCGCTGCCGTGACCGTTTCATTCGAGGAACTCGCCAAAACACTCTTGCAAAAAAATTCGGACATCGTGCTGGCCCGAGGAGATCTCGAGCGAGCGAAGATTTCCCAGATGGGACACTGGCGACTCAATTCTCCCATCCTATCTGCTTCGGCCAATGGGGGGAAAAGTTGGCTTGATGACAGCACGGTGCCCGCTGAGATCTCTCAAAATTTCAAATCCACCCAACTGAGTCTTGCAGGACGTTACCTGCCCTGGGGGATCGGCTATGAACTTGCGCAAACAGTGAACTCACAAACTCAAGAGGTGGTTTTGGACTTTCCAGAAGTCACTCGAGATGGGCAGACTCAATCGCTGAGCCTGAGTGTGGATCTTTGGCGAGAGGCGGGCTATCGAGTTGGCGGCATCCCAAAACAGCTGGCGGTGGGTGAAACCAGGTTGCAGAGCGTGGATTTCAAAAGGGCCACTCGACGAGGAGTTAAAGATCTTTTGCATCAGTACTTAAGCATTCTTTTGATTCAAAGAAAGCTACGAGATGTGAAGGAACTTTTAAAAGATGCCGAGCGCTTAGAGGGCATCTATCGCCGGCTTTTCAATGCAGGCCAGCTGTCCCGCGTGGATCGATTGGGTGCACAAATTCAGCTAAAGGAGCTAAAGCTAACCGAACTTAGGCTTAACACTCAAAGAGAGAGCCAAACTCAAACCCTCTACATCCTCGTGGGTGCCAAGCCTGCGAACGAAGAGATGCTGTTGGCAGAGATCAGTCCGGAGCTCATTCCCTTCGAGGCCGCGGATCCCATTCGGGCGCGGACTACAAAGCCCAACAATCTGGAGGTGCAATCCCTGGCCCTTCAAAGAAAACTCAGAGAAGCGGAACTTGAGCAGCTTGATGATCGATTGAGTCCGTTGCTGCAGCTGACCGGTGGGCAAGCCACCCACAAAGATGATCCGCTGGTAGGCGTTCTAAGTGAGGATCGCTTTTCTTATCGCCAGTGGTTTGTTGGACTCAAGCTTGAGTTTCCACTGGATAACATCGGTGCGCGCACGGATGTTCAAGTGAAGCGCACAGAAATAGACACGTTGATTCGCAGACAGTCCTACGCCGAAAACGCGCTGGAGTTAAAGATCGAAGAGCTATTCGCCCGGCTGGAAAGTCTTCAACTCGAGTTGGGTCAGTTGGTTGAAATTGAAAAGCTAACTTCCGAACGTTTCAAGGCTGTTTTGCCTTTGCTCGAACGATCGAATCGAGTCAAGTTCGATGTCTTTGACCTGCAAAATCAGCTGCGCGATCAGCAGTTCCTGATCGCTGATCTGAACTCTTCCATCTTCCGGGTGAAAACTGACATTCTGGATTTGATGGGCCTTCCCATAGTGAAGGGTTTTTAAGTATGTCATGGCTCAGACGCCTCAGAGAATGGCCAACAAATTGTCCTCGGTTGTTCGCAGCTCTTTGTGCTGTGGCCAGCGGTTTGATGTTTAGCTCTCTTTGGCGCCCGCCAGAGATTCCTTGGTTTTTGCCAATCACAGTTGCGCCCATGTTCTACTTGTGGGCCACCAGCGCCAAGTTTTGGACACGGATCTGGAGTGCTTGGTTGATGCAGTTTGTGATGGGCCTTGCTGGGTTTGAGTGGCTGCGGGAAACCTCGGTCCTCTTCTTTGGAACCAATTGGCTTGAAAGTCTGATGTTTTTAGTTGTCTTTGCAAGTGTCAGTCACTTGGGATGGGTGCTGACGGCCTTTTTGAGTTCGTGGATCTTTCGATTCGAGGCCACCTTCCCTCGGCCACTTTGGTTGAAGTTGACAACTCTTGTGGTGCTTGCCAGTTGGGTGGATTGCTTGATGCCACAGTTCTTTCCTGCCTCATTGGGCCAACCCTGGCTGTGGTCCCAAACGCCCGTGTTTCAACTGGCAGAGTGGGTGGGCTTCAAGGGCTTGAGTGTCGTGACTTTTTTTTTCAATGCCTTGATCATTTATCCATTCTTAGTTCGATCGCACAGAGCCTGGCTGAAAACAGCTGTTGTTTTTGCTGGCGTGTTTGCAATTCTCTGCGCCCTGGGAACTTGGCGCGCGCGTGTTTGGACGCCTTCCGATGCCTCCTTGAAAACACACATCGTGCAAGTTTTCATTGAGCCCATTGAAATTTTGGAAGCCCGCTTTGGTATGGACAGGGGGAATGAGCTCACATTGGATCGGTTTTTCGAGTTTCAAAAGTGGCAGCACTCATCGCTTCCGGATGTGATCCTTTGGTCTGAAACGGCCCTGCCAGTTGATGTATCTAGCTCCTCGGTGCACTTGCGCCGCTTTTCAAAGTTCGTCAGCGAGAATCAAATTCCAATCATCACCGGTGCTTACCGAAAAGATTCAGCAGGAAAGAAATTCAATACGGCCGCTCACTTCAATGGGCGAGGAGAGCTTGTGGCCACTGCGGATAAGCGAATACTAATGCCCTTTGGTGAGTACTTGCCCGGCGAAGAAATTTTTCCGTCACTTAGAACTCGGTTCCCCCCAGATTCCTGACTACGGGCGCGGAAAAGTCGAAAGGCTTTTTTCAATCCGTGATGCGCGCATCGGAATTGGCATCTGCTACGAAAGTCTTTTTTCGGAGCAAACGCGTTTGCTCACTGAGGTTGGTGCAAATTTCTTTATCACTTTGAGCGGCGAGTACTGGTTTGGCAATACTCTCGAGCCTCGACAGCACGAAGGAGTTGCACGGGGAATGGCCATTGAGTTTCGTCGACCCATGGTTCGAGTGACCGATACGGGACTTAGCACAGTCATTCTGGCCAATGGTTCATTGATTGCGGTCTCGCCTCTATGGGCGCCTTGGCAGGAGACACTGGAAGTGCCATTCTTGAAGTCGCCGCCAAGAACGCTGTTTGATCTTTATGGCCATTTCCTACCTTGGATTCTTTCGTTGATTCTTCTCATGCTGATTGGACTCAATCAT
>CALCCV010000187.1 GCA_937900305.1 uncultured Pseudobdellovibrionaceae bacterium
ATCCAAAAAATTCCAAAAAAACCCAACAGCGAAATCAAACCTAGGCCCATTTCAATTGCCCGAGCTTGGGCCACGGGACGCGTCCAGCCAAGAGCTCCAGCCACCTTTGGCCAAGGCGCCAAATAGTAGGTCAGAAACGGCGATCGATAGTTTGGAAGTTCCACGCGTGACAAGTCGGCAGTTCCAGACCCGCTGCTCTGGGAATATTGAGTGGCGGGAATGATGCCGTGCTTGTAGTCATCAATCGCCTGTGGACCGTATGCGAAATAGCCTGTTAGCAAGCGGACGAGCACGGCTAACGGCAAGACGATGATCCAAAACTTGGTGACCACACTCATATTCATCCGTCCTCTTTCTCTGATGTTCGCCTGTATGTTACTCTTTAGAAAGCGCATCAACAAGGAGTCATCATGCAACTGCGGAAATCGAAAGAATCCGATTTCGCGAAATCTGTCAAGGAAGAGACGCCTCCCACCTGGGACCTGTCGAGTGAGTACGACAGCCTGTCAGATCCTCGATTTCAACACGACCTTGCCGAGTTTAGAAAACTCATTGAAAAAATGGATTCGTTCAATCTCAAAACTGAAGGCTGGCTGAATTCATCTCTCGAAGGCCACACGCCAATTGCGGAGCTAGATCGGCAGCACATCACAGAACTACAAAAAAGCTTTGATGAACGCGAAGAGGCGCGATCGATGATTTGGCAGCTCGCCACCTATTGTCGCTGTTTGCAAAGCGTAAACGCCCGAGATTCCGATGCCCAAAAAATGATGTCTCAATTGCAAGATTTAGGTTCGCTGATGGATCGTCACCTTACAGCCCTTGAACATTGGCTCAAGCACTGCTCAGAGGAAATGATCGAGTTTTATTTCGAACACAATTCAACCAGCGCTGAAGTATTTCGGGTCAGACAAATTCGCAAGTTAGCACCCTATTCATTAAATGTGGTCCAAGAGCAGACGATCAAATCATTTGAAGTTTCGGGTCTCTCGGCTTGGGGTCAACTCTACAACACTTTGCAAGCCGAAATGACCTGTCAAATTAAAGAGGGCGATCTCGAGCGCACGGTAGGACTCGCAGAGGCGTCACAACTTTTGAGATCGAGTCAAGAATCTATGAGGCAGGCAGCGTTCAAGGCCCAGGACGACGCTTGGAAACAACGAGAGCTTTCTTGCGCGCACATACTAAATTCAATGAGTGGCTGGCGTTGGGCCGATTGCCATGCGCGCTCAGAAAAAGCACCCCTCGATGAACTCACTTTTTCAGTGCATTTTTCTCACATTCAACGACCAACCCTCGACGCCATGAACTCCGCAGTTGCAAGTTTTCGCCCAAAAATTCAAGACCGTCTGCAAATTTTTGCCAAGGCCCTCGGGAAAAACAAAATAGATCCCTGGGATATGCTGGCCCCCTCCCCACTGAAGGAGCGAAAATTCTCCTTCAACGAAGCCATCGAACTCGTCGAAGCCAGCTTTCGCCGAATCGACCCTGACATGGGTGATTTCGTAAAAATGGCTCGCGAAAAAAATTGGATTGAGGGACGAGTTATCGCGACCAAAACACAAGGCGCCTACTGCACAGGGTTTCCAAAATCGAGAACTCCGAGAATTTTTATGACCTTCCTGGGATCTTTCCAAGATGTTTTCACCTTAGCTCACGAACTGGGCCATGGCTATCATAGCTGGGTGATGCGCGATCTGCCTCGTTGCCAAAAATCCACTCCTATGACCTTAGCCGAGACGGCGAGCGTCTTTAGTGAGCAAGCCTTGGCCGATGGCCTTTCAGAGATTTACAAAGGACATGACATTGAAAAGGACCTGGCTTGGCACTCTTATGTGGAAGCCCTGTCGTTTCTTGTGAATATTCCCATGCGATACGATTTTGAAAAGCAGCTTTACCAAAGGCGTAAGGTGTCGGGGCTATCGGCCAAAGATTTAAACGAACTCATGGACAAGTGCTGGATGGATTGGCACGGACCCCATATGAGTCAACCATTCACACGATTTTGGTGTTCAAAATTGCACTTCTATTTGCCTCACATTTCTTTTTATAACTATCCCTACACATTCGGTTATCTCTTTTCTCTCAGCATCTTTGCGACTCGTGAAAAGTTTGGCCAGGGTTTTTTTAAGGCCTATCAAAACTTGCTACTCGATACGGGACGCCAAACGGCGGAGGGGTTAATGCAAGATCATCTGGGCGTCGATATATCTTCTCAACAATTTTGGGACTCAGCGCTGGGTTTGATTGATGCTCGTCTAAATGAGTTTTCAAAAGCTTTTGGCTAATCGAATCAAAAAAAACCCAGAGGTGAAACCCCTGGGTCGAAGAAGGTCCGCGAGCATTGCTTTTCTGCTCAAGCGGGGCGCGAAGATGGTGGTGCGATTTTCGACTGACGAAGAGTCATTTCTCGAATTTCGTACAGTCGCAATCCTTTTAGCATTTTGCGCACAAAACTGCTGAAACTATAGCGATCTGAAAATAAAATTCGGTCCATAAATAAAAGAAGATCGATCTTGTTGAGGATGTATGAAAACGTCAGTGACGCAAGCATCATGGTCAATGGAATGAGTACGAAGAGTGGCAACATTGGCAC
Organism: uncultured Pseudobdellovibrionaceae bacterium; assembly: GCA_937900305.1. Taxonomy (GTDB): domain Bacteria; phylum Bdellovibrionota; class Bdellovibrionia; order Bdellovibrionales; family Bdellovibrionaceae; genus CALCCV01. Next base: position 2,597 of record CALCCV010000187.1, read on the forward strand.
AATCACCCAACCAATAAATGGTACGGCTAAAATTCCAATAACAGAAATTATCCCTAGCATGAATCCTCGAAACATCGCATCCTCCCGGTTTAAAAAATCTTCCTTCTTTTGGCCCGATTTAATTCGCTTCTGATCATATTCTACTTCAATAGACGTGCCACATCAGGATCCGCAGATTTAGAAAAAACTTCCGTGGCCTATTGCCTCGTCAAAGACCTAAACGCCACTGAATCATTTTGGGTCTCGTCGAAAGTCTCGCTGAACAATGGCGGTGCTCTTCACTTTTGAGTCAGTCTGACCAAATCGTGGGTCAATCTGACTAGCCACCTATTGCCAGTAGTTGGTGCGAGAATTGAATGTCATTACTTTGTGAGGCTGAGAGCGGAAAAAAAGGGAGATTTAAAATGAATTTAAAATTTATCGAACCAAGTCCAGTCCGAATCATCATGGCAAGCATCGCAATTTTTTTGGCTCTTTTGGCGAATGCATCGAGAGGTGTGTATCTACCAGACCAGGATACGCCCGTATTAAAAATTAGCTTTTCAATGTCGGGCGCAGCCATCGCTCGCGACCAAGCCACTCTCACCCTCTTCTCAACGCAGCAAGATGATCTTTTTGACTACGCATTCATCCAGCTGGATCAAAAGACAGTTCGCTACGAAGTGGCAAAACACGAAATTGGTGAATATTCTGAGTCGGTCGAACTCATCCGGATGGCTGACGAATCGTCGGCACAAAACCTAGAGTTCACCCCCCGAAAGATTTTTTTAAAAGTCCCACTGAGAGACCCAGAGTCTATGAATCGGGCTCCAGCAACAGTCACTCTTGTCAATTCCAACGCTGAGAACTCTCAGCGCAAAGGTCGGGTAGAAGCCGCCGCTGAGTTCCGTTAAGTCCAGTGAATAATCAATTTGCACACTGATATCTGAGATTGATCGTGCGACCCGCTGTGACCTTGGGAGTAAATATCAACTTCTGGTTTTCAATGCGGGTAGTGAGATTATCAATCGCAGGTTCAACATCTATGTCTACGCTTCCGACGGGTGTACACTCTAAAGGAATCGAAGCCAATGAAGTCGCAATGTGATCTTTGAAATAATTCAAATTGGTTGAATAATCTTTTTCACAAATATTGCCAACGTATCCTGAAGTCAGCTCACTCAGTTCGGCGTACTTAACTCCGTAATGGCTCTTCGCAGAACCCATGTCTTGTTTGATCTTACAAGCGGTGTCGCCGGGCCTGACGATGATTGAATTCGCGGTCAATCGTTTGCCAGCTCCAAAAATATCTTTGATTTGCTTAATGTAATTGGCGGGCATGTCTTCTTTTTCCATCGGCTGGCATTCATCGGGATAGGTCTTTTGAGAACAATCGCCGCCAATAGATCTTTCATCTTCATCAGAGAGAATGATGAGAGCCAATGCCGCGTCTTTTCGGTAACAGCCACTGCTCCCGGTGGCACTAGGATCTCCGTTATAAGCGTGGGAGTATGCGGCCTTGATGGCTCGCTCGTCATTGAAGGCCGTCTCCGCACCAACCCGATTAATGGTGTTCACAAAAACACTATAGACATTACTTTGGCCCTTTTTCAGCAACCAGCGCGGGCTTGTCGTTACACCTTCCCACATCGTACTTGCGCCCCAATAAAGCGCTTTCGGATCGGCTGTCACTTTCATCGCGTGTGTCAGCGTTAAACACATCTGCCAATCCAAACCAGAAGAAGACAGCTCATTCACAAATCCTTGCAACCGCGTAGCGATGTGCTGATTGTCAGGCCCCATTGAGTTTGAATCATCTAGAACTAAGAGAATATCCACTTGATTGTCATCCTGCCCAACCGTCTTTGAGTAGGTGACCGTGCGAGTGTTCTGTTGAGGAATCGTCACTCGAATGGGAGTCGACAGTTGGTAGGGATTGTAATTGTCTTTTGTAGCCGACAAATACACTTCATAGGTGCCCGAGGGAAATCCAGAAAAGTTCGCAGTCGCGGTTCCGCCACTCAAACCTGGAATCGTCACGGTCTGGCCACTGCTATCTAGGGTCGTCCAAACATACGAAACATCCGTCGGGTCGCAATTGCCAGTAAAAACTGGATTAGCGCTACCTGATGGCAGAGTAATGGAAGTCAATGAGCCATTGACCTTCGGACTGCAAGTGATGCTTGGCAATCCAGTGTTGCCATAATTTAAAATAACCTGAAGTGGAGCTGGAGAATTGAACGGCTGATAATCCGTCGCCGTTGCATTCAAAGTGATTTCATAAGTCCCATCACCTTGCGATGTAAAGTCAGGGTAAGAGATTTCGCCGTTCAAACCAGGAACTGAAATCGGAGTTCCACCTTTTTTAACCGTCCAACTGTATGTCACCGCACTTGGGCTGCAGTTAGCAGAAACCTTGGGTTTTGCGAGGCCCACAGTGTAGGTCACTTGAGTTTGCGAGTCGTTCAGCTTAGGGCCGCAGGCAATGGCCGGATCACCAGTTTGATCGTCATCGAGCGGATCGGGAGGAGGACAAGTCGCGGTTGCCTGGCAATCTTGCGGACAAGCATCGCCAGTGCACGGTGTGGCACCAGGATCTTTTTTCGAGCTGAAAAATTTGACGGGAGCACACGCAAGAAAAACGAAAGCCATTCCGAGCGTCGCAAAGTATCTAATTTGTTTCATTCGCTGTCCTTGTCTATTCCTCTCAGTGTAGACCCGAACTGAACAGATGAAAACCTGGACACCTGCGAAGGTCCAGAAAAAGTAAGATGCCAGTGGGTGAGTCGATCGATCTGGTGGAGAATCGAGACAGACATTAAGTTCGACGGAGGAAATCATGGTCTGGATCGCATTAGCTGCCCTCTTCACCTTTCAACTGGCGTGCTTCACAATCATCTATATCCGTGTCAATAAACGTCCCGCTGAGAACAACCGCTTTCGGGAAGGCCTGCAGATGATCGAGGGGAAACTCAACGCCCTTCAGGATTTTTTGGAATACGTAGATGGCCAGGTTCAAAAGATGCAGGAGTTAATTTCGGTGAAAAGCCAACAACTAGACTCTCAATTGCACAATCTGGACCAAGAAAATCAGAAAATTGACAATAGCCTCTTAAGAGCCAAGGAGACCCTTGACCTTTTTCAAGAAAGAATTCCTCACGAAGAATTTCTGGATCGAAAAAATTCAATCAAGTATGTCAAAGCTGCACGAATGGCCCATCAAGGCATGAGTTTAAGTGAAATCGCCAAGCAAATTGACATCCCAATGAATGAACTCGAACTCATCTGCAAACTAAACAAAGAATCCCTAATGATCACGGGCGAAGATTTGCCCGATTGGCTGGAGACCGAAGCGCCAATCGCACCAACGTTACCTCCGGATACCCCGGTCAAACCTCTGCCCATGCCGGAGTTTCACAATCCCACCCGAGTCGTCACTGCATTCTCTCCGCCACTGCAACAAGTGAGTCCCGAGCTTTCGTCCCTCGGTGAAAAATTTCGGCAGCAATCGGCAGAGCCACTGATCGCCGCAGCCATTGCGACAAAAAAAGAGCGAGCTTCTATGGGCGGGGTTCTTGACGGTACAAACTCAAAAGGACAATCCATCAAAGTTCAAAAAGTGGTCTTCCCAAAACTTGAACTCTAAAACTAGAGAGGTTCCGCTTTTGACTACTTGGTCGACTCTTTCACAAATAAACTCATGTAGTGTTTAACTAAATTTTCGAGCTGAAATCTGTGACCACGAAACACCCACTCCACTTCGCCAAAAGCACCCATTTGTGCTTCGACCATGTGCTCTTCCATAAGCGCCTGCGCACCAGCGCCGCTCATAGATGGCTCGGGATCGCGGGCAGTGGGAATATAAGAGGAACCAATAAAATTGAATCGAATTGTCACTCGGCCCGGGGCCTTCAATCCAAAAATCATTTTATAGCCATTTCGAAAAAGCATAAAATCAGCGTGCGTTTTCGCAATTCCATAAATTTTGATTCGGCCCACGGGGGATGACTTAAGATCGTTGAACAACGAAGACGCTTCGACGAATGAATTTTTCAAATGTTGCAAAAAACGCAGTGTCTCTGTGACCAGCATCCGGTCTTTATCAAGCCCTAACTCTGCATCCACGATGCCAGCTTGTTCCATGTCTTCTTCCGTGCGCACCAGATCCTTGATCCACGAGGTTTTTTCCACATCCATGTCAAAACCACCTTTCAATCTCTCAATGTCTTAGAACTTTCATCTTCGTTGATGGTCCAAAGATTTGTCAATCCGTTGGCCGAGTGTTTGGCCCTCGGCCCCCGCGCTATTGCAACTGTCCCAGACTTAGAGCCAGACTGAAAGAGGCGTCTTTGCGGTACTCTTCGTTCAAAGGCTGATAGATACCGAATAAGAATGTGACTGGAAACACATAGCCTAAGTTCGTCTCCAGCCGAAACTCTAAACCAGCAGAT
>CALCCV010000188.1 GCA_937900305.1 uncultured Pseudobdellovibrionaceae bacterium
CTACACAGGCGAAGACACTCTTTCCCTACACGACGCTCTTCCGATCTAGATTTGGTAGGCTTCCGTGTTTGTGCGGAAGACCACAGGATTTTGCCGCCCAGGAAGAAAAAAACGCTCTTCGCTGGCCGTCACTTCGGTCGTTTCAAAAGTTCCGAGCGTGCGCGCTTTAGCGAGCCCGACGACGGGAATGTGCGTTTTCCCGAGCTCAGTCAGAATGTGAGTGGCAACACCAAGTTGACCTTTGCCACCGTCGATGACCACCAAATCTGGTTCGTCCCATTCATCGTGGCCGAAACGGCGGGTGAGAACTTCTTTCATCGATTGGTAGTCATCGATGCCTGACACAGATTTGATTTTGTAGCGACGGTAATGATCTTTTGCCGGAACACCATCTTCAAAAACAACTTGGGATGCCACCGTCTCGGAGCCCTGAAAATTAGAAATGTCGTAACACTCGATGCGCATCGGAATTTTTGTAAGCTGAAATCGAGTTTGAATTTCTACCAGACCTTCTCGCTTTTCAGCGGACTTCGACACCGATCTCGCAAAATGACTTTCGGCATTTTGATGCGCCATTTCGAGAAGACCACGGCCCCGGTTGTCAGTGGGATACCGAACATTCACCTTGTGATCTGAGCGCTCTTGCAGAACCTGCTCCATCAACTTACTGAGGTCAGGGCCAATGTCTGTGGGAAGAAGAACTTCGTCGGGCACAAAATTGTCTTCGTAGTACTGGTTTACAAAATCAACCAGCCAATCACGAACCTCTTCGTGCAAACTTTGCGGATCGACATGGGGAAGAAAGTGAGAACGGGTGCCCAGCACCCGGCCTGCGCGAACATGGACAGTCTCGACCAAACACCCCCGCTCGTCGCCAAAATAACCAATGGCATCTTGATCGACGTCGGAACTGTCTTGCACAACCGTTTGTTTTTCGAGAATCGACTTAACACTCTGGATGGAGTCGCGAAGACGAGCCGCCACTTCAAATTTCTCTTCTTCGGCAGCATCCCTCATTTTTTGCGTCAACGCTTTGATCACCTTGCTATTCTGACCCTTAAGAAAAAGTTTTGCGCCCTCCATTTCAAATCGGTAATCTGTTTCGTTGATCAACTTCACGCAAGGGGCTGTACATCGGCCAATTTGATGGGTGAGACAAGGTCGCACCCGCGAGCGAAACATCGCATCTTTGCAATCTCGTATGCGAAAAGTGCGATTCAGAAAACGAATCGTGCCCGCCACGGCGCCACCGCTGGTGTAGGGACCAAAATACAGGCTGCCATCCTTTTTTACTTTTCGGGCTAGGTAAAGACGAGGAAATTTTTCGGACCAAGTCAGTCGGATATATGGGTAGCTTTTATCATCGCGCAAACGAATGTTGTACCGCGGACGATGCTTCTTGATGAGCGAGGCTTCAAGCAAAAATGCTTCCACTTCGGTTTTGGTGAGAATGTATTCAATCTCGTGGATGTGTTGAACCAGCAGACGAGTCTTCGGACTTTCAATCGAAGCTAAGAAGTAACTTCGCACCCGATTTCGAAGATTTTTGGCTTTCCCGATGTACAGGATTTTTTCCTGCAAGCTCTTCATCAAATAGACGCCGCTCTGAGTAGGGAACTCTTTGACCTTTTCGCGAAGAGCATCCTGGATCAGCTTTTTATCACTCACCGGGCGTGGTCTCCGCAGGCGCAGGCAAACTGTTTTCCAAAATTTTCATCTGCATGATTTGCAAACGTTTGATCTCATCTCGGATTTTTGCGGCCTCTTCAAATTCCAATTTTTTGGAATGTTCTTTCATTTTGGTGCGAAGTTTATCGACTTCTTTGTCCAAATGATCCGGCTTTTTCTCGAGCTTCTTGCGCATCTCGGTCAACGGATCTAGTTTTGCTGAGGGCTTGCCCTGATTGAGAGTTCCGTCAAAGACCTCACCCAAGCCATCTTTGATTTTTTTAGCGATGGACACCGGGGTGATATTGTGGGTCACATTGTATTCGCTCTGAATTCGTCGACGGCGATCGGTTTCTCCCAGCGCTTTTTCAATCGATTGCGTTTGGCGATCGGCATAGAGTAAAACCCGACCGTTTAAATTTCTGGCGGCCCGGCCAATGGTTTGAATCAATGAGCGCTCGGAACGCAAAAATCCCTCTTTGTCGGCATCGGTGATCGCCACGAGACTCACTTCAGGAATGTCAAGTCCTTCGCGCAACAGATTGATTCCGACCAAAACGTCGAACACCCCAAGGCGCAAGTCACGAATGATCTCGGTTCGTTCGACGGTGTGAATTTCAGAGTGCAGATATTTGACCTTAACGCCAAGATTCTCGTAATACTCGGTTAAATCTTCTGCCGAACGTTTAGTG
>CALCCV010000189.1 GCA_937900305.1 uncultured Pseudobdellovibrionaceae bacterium
AGTCGGCAGATTTTCAATGCACCAATCATAAAATGGGCGGTGGTCTTGAAATTCAAGTGTGCATATGGAATGAGTCACTTTTTCAATCGCATCTGAAAGCGGGTGGGCGTAATCATACATTGGGTAAATCGACCAAGTGGTGCCCGTTTTGTGGTGCGGAACTTTGCGAATTCGGTACAACAGTGGATCACGCAAATTCATATTCGGAGACTTCATATCAATTTTGGCGCGAACGACGTGGTCACCTTCTTCAAACTCACCGGCCTTCATGCGACGAAATAAATCTAAATTTTCTTCGACGGAGCGGGTTCGGTAGGGACTGTCTTTTCCGGGCCGTGTGAAATCACCTCGGTACTCACGCAACTCCTCTTCTTTGAGGCTGCAAACGTAGGCCTTGTTTTCACGAATTAAAAGTTCGGCCCAGTCATAGAGCTGTTGAAAATAATCAGAAGCGAAATACAAATAAGAACCCCAGTCGAAACCGAGCCAGCGAATGTCATTTTTGATCGACTCTACATATTCGACATCTTCGGTTTCAGGATTGGTGTCATCAAAACGCAAGTGACATCGACCTTGATAATCTGCGGCCAAACCAAAGTTCAAACAAATGGATTTGGCGTGACCAATGTGCAGGTAGCCATTTGGTTCCGGCGGAAATCGAGTGACAACTTGGCCGCCATTTTTGCCTGTCGCTATGTCTTTTTCAATGATCTGTTTTAAAAAATTTGGGGCGTCTGTGCTGTTGGCTTTGGCAGCTTTGGAATCCGTTTTTGCATGGCTCATAGTCATTACCTTCCCTTGAAACTGCATTTTTTTTCAAGATAAATTTCGCGGCTGGCGCCAATCTGGCACTGTGATCAGTCAGTGCTCGACTGCACACTCAGCACCGTAAAGCCACCATCGCGCAGCTCATACTTCACATCAAAATTCATGATATCAAAACCGTATCGTGATCCCTCGGACTCGCGCAGACCTAGGGGCTTTTGCCGTTTTTGAAACGCGGGTCGAGGATCCATGGCCAAGAGCTCGACGATTTGCTCGCGCAACTTGCGAGTTCCGTCGGGATCTAAAATTTGCACGTCGGCCTCCGCTGGTTTGCAAAACGTAATTTTTGCGAGAGTCCATTCGGCCTTAGCCCAGCCCGCGTCGGCCTCGGGAACTGCATCGACAAATGCAAGGTAGGGTTTCAAATCCAAAATAGGGGTTCCATCGATCAAGTCCAAACCTCCAACGGTGATTTCCGGGCCACCAATGGCCTCAAGGTCCATTCTTTCAATGGTGACCACGGAAATGCCAATCGGATTTGGTCGATGCGGAGAGCGCGACGCCAACACGCCAACTTTTTTCACACCGCCCAGTCGGGGCGGTCGCACGCTCGGCTTCCAGTCTCGGGCACCGTGCTGATGAAAAACAAAAATGACCCACAGGTGGCTGAATTGATCCAAAGTTTTAAGAGCGGTTTTTAAATCAGGATCAGAGTCCAGTTTGAGGACGCCGTGGACTGATTTGGCCAGGCCTGGTTGCCTGGGAACGGCAAAGCGATCCGCAAACGGAGACTGGACGTATCCAATCGCCGCAAACTGAAAAGATTCGCGCGTTCGATGTTTCATGGCCGAGCGAGAGCCGTGACACCAATTTTCAAAACTTGCCCGTCGATGTCAGAGGTTTCAACTCGTTGCCCCTGGGGCTCTGTGCTGGCCGGCAAGACCTGCAGCTTGGTGGTCAGCGTCTCGGCGAGCAGCATCTCTTTGTGCGCTTCGATGGCCTCGGTCAAAGGTGTATCGCACGCCAAGGTGAGCTCAATTCGATCGTCCATCTGAAAATCAGCCGCTTTGCGAGCCATTTGAATTTTTCGCATGATTTCGCGGGCGAGCCCCTCTTGCTCTTGCTCGGGAGTGACGGTGGGGTCCACTTCGATCGAAACAACTTGATCCACCGACAGATTGGGGTTGTCGCCTTTTGGACCGCGGCGAATTTCGACGTCAGAGAGTTGGATCTCTTCTCCTTCGACCATCAAGACCTTGCCTTTTTCGAGATCCAAAAGACTTGAGAGCGGAAGTTTTTGGATGCCAGCCCCTACGGCTTTCATTTTGGCACCTAGCCGTTTGCCAAGGACAGGAAAGTTTGCCTTAGCCGTGATCTGCACATAGTGATCCTCGTTGGCGTCGTATTTCACCGAACGAAAATTCAATTCATCGACGAAATAAGGCTCAAATTTTTTCAAAGTTTCGAGCACGGTGGCGTCGCGATGAATGATCTTCACTTCCCGAAGCGGAATTTTTGCTTTCACTGAGATTTTTTCGCGGTGGTTGCGACCCAGAGCCACCAAGACGTCCATGGCTCGCACGGCCTCCTCAAGTTCTGGGCGAAGCAGTGCTAAATTGGGCTCGGGAAAGCTCTCCAGATGAACGCTATCTTGTTTTTTCGGCAAAACCTGAGCGAGGTTTCGATAAGTCACTTCAGACAGGAATGGAGCAAAGGGCGCCATCAATCGAGACAAGGTGATTAAAACTTCGTGGAGAGTTTCGTAGGCTAAGCGCTTTTCTTCGGGCATGCCAATTTGCCAAAAGTGACTGCGGTTGAAGCGAATGTAAGTGTTCGTCAAATCTTCGATAAATTGCAACAACTGGGGGACGACGTTGTACAGTCGGTAGGCGTCCATTTCGCGTTGGGTGTTGGCAATCAAGCCATTCAGGCGAGAGAGCACCCACTGATCTAAAATGTTTGGTGAATTTTTGGCGTCTCCCCGTGGAATAAAACCATCGATGTTCGCATAGTTTGCAAAGAACGCGTAGGAGTTCCACCAGCGCAATAAAATCTTGCGAACGATGTCAAAAACACCCTTTTCAGAAAACTTCAATTCCTGAGCTTTCACCACCGGAGAGTCAATCATGTACAAGCGAAGCGCGTCGGCGCCGTGCTGATTGAGAATGCCCATGGGATCAGGATAATTGCGCAAACTCTTAGACATCTTGCGACCGTCTTCGGCCAACACCATGCCATTCACAACGACGTTGCGAAACGGAGCTTTGTCGAAGAGGGCCGTTCCGATCACCATCAGGGTGTAAAACCAACCCCGAGTTTGATCGAGACCTTCGGCAATGAAATCTGCAGGGAACGCTTTTTGAAAATCTTCAGCATTCGTTTTGGGAAATCCCCACTGAGCATAGGGCATCGAACCTGATTCAAACCAACAATCCAAAACGCCTTCGACGCGTTTGAGAGGCGAACGGCCCGTCGGTGATGGAATTGTGATTTTATCGACCACATCGATATGAAGATCAGCAATTTTTTGGCCCGATAATTTCTCGAGTTCATCGCGAGAGCCAATGCAAATCACTTCCCCTTCGGCATTTCGCCAAATTGGCAGCGGTGTTCCCCAAAAACGATTGCGAGAGATCGCCCAGTCTCGTGCATTTTCAAGCCAGTTGCCGAATCGACCGTCACGCAAATGATCTGGCACCCAGGTGGTTGTTTGATTCGCGATGACCAGTCGGTCTTTGATTTTTTCGACGGCGACAAACCAGCTCGAAACCGCGCGGTAGATCAGCGGTGTTTCCGAGCGATAACAAAATGGATAGCTATGTTGAATCGTATCTTGTTTAAAAATGCGGCCGCGTTTTTTTAATTCGGCGATGATGCCTTTGTCGGCCTCTTTCACTCGTTGCCCTTGGTAATCAGGAACTTCGCTGGTGAACATGCCATCGTCGTCGATGGGATTTACAATCGGTATTCCTTCACGGGCACAGGCAAAATAATCGTCCTCACCAAACGCGGGAGCCATATGGACAATGCCAGTTCCACTTTCCACGGTCACGTGAGCAGAGGAAATCACGCGAAAGGCCCCTTTGTCGGCGCGATCTGCAAAATACGAAAACAGGGGTTCGTAGGTGAGATCCAAAAGATCTTTGCCCTTTACATTCGCAACCACTTCGACCTCTTTGTCGGGATCTTTAAAAGTGGCGGCGAGCAGAGCTTTTGCCAAAATTAAAATGCGGCCGGAGGAAATCTCGCGCACTTTGACGTAGTCAAAATCGACGCCCACCGCGAGAGCTAAGTTTGATGGCAAAGTCCAAGGCGTGGTCGTCCACGCTAGCAAATAGGTGTTTGCATCGTTGACAATCGGGAACATCACGGTGAGTGCCGGATCTTGCACCATCTTGTAATTCAAATTCGCTTCAAAGTTTGACAAGGGGGTTGAAATTCCGACGGAGTAGGGCACGACTTTGTAGCCTTCGTAGATCAAACCTTTTTTAAAGAGCTCTTGAAACACCCACCACACGCTCTGCATGAAACTAACGTCCATGGTGAAGTAAGGATTTTCCATATCCACCCAGCGACCCATGCGGTTGACCGTCGCTTTCCATTCCTCTGAATACCGTTTCACAATTGAGCGGCAGGCGGCGTTGTAGTTATCAACTCCCATTTTTAAAACATCTTTGCGACTTTCAATTTTATGAACTTTGTTGATTTCATATTCCACGGGTAGACCGTGGCAATCCCAACCGAAACGACGTGGGACCGTGTAGCCCTTCATGGTCCAATACCGGGGCACAATGTCTTTGAGTGCGCCCGCGAGCAAATGGCCATAGTGAGGCAAGCCAGTGGCGAAGGGGGGGCCATCGTAAAAGCTATAAGTTTTTTTTCCCTTGGCATCTAGCGAGCGTTCAAAAATTTTTTCTCGCTGCCAAAATTCCAGAACCGACTCTTCTTGTTTGGGCAATTGGACGTCGGGTCGAACTGCTGAATAAGGGGTATTGGTCAGTTTGGATTTTGGATCAGGCGTCGTCGCTGGAGAATCTGTTTTGTTTGTCATAGATCTTCTAAACTAACAAAAAGCCCCACAAATGCCCAGTCTCGAGAGGGTGACTCCTCGAAAATGAAGCGCTGCATAGACAGCCGATGGGTTTAAAAATGAACGTTGATGTCGAGACTGATTCCCATTCGCCCGACGTATCCCTCATCTTCTTGAAAAATCAAATGGGGAAGGACAGCGTAATCCAGCATATTTTTGTAGAGTAACTGGTTCCATCCGATGGAAAAACTGTAACCCTCTAGATGATAGTTGGGTTGATTGTTGGAATTGATATAAATATTGTACGATAGGGTTTGTGTGTCGGTGATGGCTTCCCCTAGCGAAAATCCGTGGGTGACACTGTAGAGGTGAGACTTTTCTTCGTAGTCGGACTCGTTGATGATGGTGAACGATTGAACTTTTGAAATCACAAAGTTGAAATTCAAGCCCGTGAAGATGCCCGTGCCCTTTTCGGGAGTCGCGTAAAATTCCAATTTTGGATTGACTTCAAATGTCTTCCACTCGGCCACACTTTCAAATCTGAGGGAGTGCGAAACCTTGAGAGGATCTTGCAACTCAATGCGTGGTTGGAATGACGTGCGCACATTTCCCAATTTGCGAAACAATCCGACGGTGGCCCCATAGTTTTGTTCCCTCTGTGCTGCTGGGGTGACTAGATTTTTGCTTTGGGCCCGTCGCTCTTCTTGTTCATCGTAAGTTGTAAATTTCAAATGCCAGTACTCTTCCAAATTCGGCAAACGAAGATTGGCGCCTAAACCCCAGTTGTTCGAGATCCCTCGGCCGTCGGTCATCACGGTGGTGTTGGACAGTCGAACGCTGGTCTCGTTGCGGCGATTGGTTAGTTTTTTTCCCGCCAAAAATAAATCCAAACCTTCGGCGGTGCTGTCGAACCACTCCGAGATCATGATGTTTCCTTGAATCAGACGTTTTTCAATACTCACATCTTTGACGCCGTCCCCATCCTCATCTTCGTCTTGGTCGTCTTCGAGCATTTCGATGGGCGACTCTTCTTCTGGATTAGGATCAGGCTCTAATTGAAAAATAGGATCTTCCTGGGCTTGCGCGACAGAGCCATGAAGGCCCGCCCCGGCGAAGATCGTCAGCGCGGTCCAAAAAAATTTGAGGAATTTCAAATGCCCAGTGCTGCTCAATTCAACCTCAAAAATAATAGGAACCTGAAAGTATTCCGGGAAAGAACTTGCGTGAGACCCGCGGTCCCAGAATATACTCTTCACCAATGACAAAGCTGAGAGATTTATTTTTTGTCTGCACTGCGATGGTCTCCACACTGATTGTGTCGACTCAAGTTTGCGCCTACCTGCCCGAAGAAGGCAAGGTCACGGCTACATTTGGCACATTTGTGAATAGAACTGTTTATCCCGGAAGCGAGTCGTTTGCCCGAACACCATTCATGGGCGGGTTTGGACTGACTGCGCTTGGCGATGTGAGCGACAAAGGCAGTCTTGAAATTTCAATGATCTATATGCGCAAAATGTACGTCGCCGAAGAACGAAGTTTGGTACTGGCGGAAGAGACAGACCTGATGCACATCACGATGGGCTATAGGTGGTGGTTGAATCCTTACTTTTCAACCTCGCTCAATTTTTTTTCGGCCTATTCTATGGGGGATACGACGGTTGTGCAAAATGACTTCATCGGCCTGCCTGATGGGCCCACGACTTCGGCAGAAGATAAAACCGAATACGGCTTGGATCTGTCCTTGACGGGGGAATTGTGGAGCAACCGCAAGTACGCCGTCGTCTCTGATTTGCGCTATTCGTGGGATGCCACAAAGAAAAAAGCAGAATTTGGCGACCACGTCGCCCTGATGATCGGGCTTCGTTATCTGGTGCAAAGTGAAAAGCGGGTCGAAAAACGAAACTAGGTCGGTCGGTTGGCTGAATTACTTTTGCTGGGGCGCCTTTAACAAATCAGATTGGGATGAGTTCACCGGCAAGGGATTTTTATCAGCTTGATCTAAAAGTTC
>CALCCV010000190.1 GCA_937900305.1 uncultured Pseudobdellovibrionaceae bacterium
CTAGCAAAGGTTCGCGCGGCTTAGCGTCCCTCACCAGCCCCCTGCCGCAATTACAGAGCGTCACCAGTGAGAGCCAGGTCCAACTCTTTGTTCCCGAAAACTACGACCTGATTTTTGCTTCGGGTCTTGGCGAAAAACAATCCCCACTCCGAACCTTGCAGCTCTTGGCCGCCGTGATTGGACTGCTCGCGAGCTGGAAATTTCTGCGCTCATTTTCTCTCACTCGACTTCAAAAATCGATCTGCTCGGTCATTGTTTGCGTCTTGTGTTTTTGGAATCCCGGTTTGGCCGTTGCCCTTTGTTTTGGATTTCTCGCCTTGTTTTTCATCTCGCAAAGACGGCGTTGGCTGCGCGTGATGCAGACTTCCCCGCGATGGCTTCAAATTTTCTCTGTCCTCGCAACGACCGCTGCATTTGTTTTTCTGAGCACATGGTGGCTCACGTCCTCAGATCCCCGAGTGCAGCCTGTCAGCCTCGTCGAATCCAGCCAGCCTCAAGCTATGACGGGGCCGGCCTTCAAAGGTGGAATGCTCGGCGGCCGCAGCGGCGCCTTACAAACCAATGTAAAAAATGGAAGGATGGCTCCGGCTGCCCCTATGGAGGCGCAAATGGCAATGGACGTCGCCACCGCAGGCACCGGCGAAGCGATGTCTGCCGAATCTGAGTCCGAGTCATCAGATCCATCTTACCAAGGCCTCCCCGCTCGCATTCATTTCCCAGACGGAAAGTTTTTAGCAGAGTTTCGAACTCAATTGGTGGATGAAAAATCACAACCCCGACTTTTTGCGGCCGTGGCGTCTCAAATCTTTTTGCAAACTCTGCAGATCTTGCTGATCTTCGTTCTGGGCCTGACCTTGTGGCGCGCGCGCGCCACACTGAGATCTGAATTTCGCCGCCGATGGCTTGCGAACACTTAAATTCCCGCCGCAAGTTTCCCCCAACTCATGACGTCGACAAAGAGACAATTCTGCGCTCTTTGTCGATAGGCCTGACGACATTTCGGAGCGCTCCGTCGCCAGGTACTCGCTCCTATTGCATTTCAAATCGCAAACAACCTGAGCGACTCAGTTCGATTCACCTTATATGCCAAAATGAAACACGTTTCGATCGAAAATGAGACAGGCCCCACCTTCGCACTCACTTGGTGATGGTGCCTGAGTTTTCGGGCCCGAGAAAGCAAAGGATTGTTCCAAGTTTTCTTTTTGAACCTTAACCAAGAGGCCAGCATGAAATCCATCCGTCGATTGTTCGTTGTTCTTGCTCTGTTGCCGATCCATTCCTATGCCCAACCCGTTTTCCAAGGCGATCCAACATATACTGACGGCTCCAAAGCCTCAAACCATTGCGAGGAGAACCCAATTCAATGCCTGTCCACAAGTGAAGCTCCTAGTCCTGATAACAGAGGCTATGTTCCTTATGGAGAAGTCAGTCAATTTAGCCCCCCAGGTCCTCCTAACATCAGGCTCAATGCAGGCACAAACCCACCGTCAACCAAGCCAAATCCATTCGGAACCGTTGATCCCCACATGATTCCACCAGAGGCAGGCGGATCAAGGTAAAAACCTGATGCCAGAGCGCGGGCGTTCGTCACTTGCATTTGTTCTTTATTTCAAGTGACAGTGTAGGCAGTGAACGCGAGTGCGATTTTTGTGAAATTCCCTCGACCACAAGATCTTGGTCTAGGGTCAAAATTGCTTTCGCGCCAAAAGTCATGAAGACTGAATCATGATTTTAGAAAACAATCGGACTTTAAAACTCAAATGGATCTTTGCTTCTTTGCTCGCGAGCCTCGTTTGGCTATTGCCGATCTCTGCACAAGCAGCGCTTTCACCGGTGGCGGTTTCGATCTTTCCTCCGCTTCAATTTCCGCCGGAGGACTTTTCGATCACAGGCGCGCGACTGAGTTTGCTTTGGGGCGATCATCGCGATGTCTATGGCCTAGATGTGGGCCTTTTAGGCAACGTCACCCAGCAGGATTTCATCGGCATCGGCATCGCTGGGGGAGTGAATATCACGAAAGGAACCACTAAAATCATCGGCTTGCAGGCTGCCGGAATCGCCAACGTGAACATGAATAAAACCGATGCCTTTGGACTTCAACTCGCTCTGGGAATGAATTACAACAACGCCGCCTCGACCGTGAGCGGACTTCAAGCTGCTTTGCTTGGCAACTACGCTCCGTTTACAGATGTTTATGGAGTTCAAGTCGGTATCTTCAATCGGGCAAAGGAAGTGTATGGATTGCAAATCGGCCTGATCAACGTCGCTGATTCTCTCCATGGAATCCAAATTGGATTGCTCAATTTTCACAACAAGGGAACATTCATAGTTTCACCAGTCATCAATATTGGTTTTTAAGGCGGTCTTAAAAACCATTGCCTGTACTGCTATAATAAACGAAACTTTGAACTAATTTCACTCGGCAGCTAAGTTAAAATCTCATTTCCGCACCAGCAGTTGCAAAAGCAAGTTCCAGTTTGCAACCGTTTCAAAATATTTTTCCATTTGGCCTTCGCCAATCTTCAATCTATTGCTCATCCCGCCAAAATCGCACCCACACGGCTTGGCAGACTCCTTGCTAAACGGGATCTCGTCGATTCAAAAACAACTGACCACAATTTAAAAAAAAGGGGATCCCATGAAAAAATTTGCGTTCGCAATTGTTGCGACCTTGACTCTCGCTTCTTTCGCTCAAGCTCGATCTATCATCACGGCTATGGAAACTTCCATCGTCTCAGGCCAATTGGATGCGGCTTATGGCAACACGGCCGCTCTGACGGGCAAGCTTCACATCAACTTTCTTGATAAAAATGTTCAACTGGATGTTTATCAAGATCCCTGCGGTCAATTGCGCCAGCCCGTTGAAGGCGAAGTTCGATGTTTAGCCGCCGCCACTTTAATTTTGCAGAAAAATTTGAAATTGGTTTCTTCTAAAGCAACCGGCTGCGGAGAC
>CALCCV010000191.1 GCA_937900305.1 uncultured Pseudobdellovibrionaceae bacterium
TGACCGTTGGTGAAAATGCTGGTCCCGCCACATTTACTGTTAGCCTCTCTCAACCCTCAGAATACAATGTCGTCGTTAACTATGTAGCCACTGGTGGAACCGCAATCGTCGGAGTCGACTTTCCTGTCACCATTGGAAGTTTGACTATACCCGCCGGCCAATCGGCGGGAACAATTTCAATTCCGATCACCAATGACAATTTCTATGAAGGTGACGAAACGGTCACGCTGGATTTGTCGTCCGCGACGAACGCGACCATTTCAGACAACCAGGGGCTCGGCACCATTTCGGATGACGACAGTGCACCAACGATTTCAATTGCGAGTGCCTCGCTGAACGAAGATGCGGGTTCAATGCAATTTGTTGTAACGAAATCTGGAAACACCGCTTTACCGATCACCGTCGACTATGTAACCGCCGATGCCAGCGCCAGTTCGAGTTCTGACTACACATCGACAACTGGTACTCTCACAATCGCCGCAGGCTCCGCATCTGGCACGATTTCGGTTCCCATCGCCGCAGACTCCACAGCCGAAGGAAATGAAACATTCACTCTTACTATCTCAAATCCAAGCGGCGCCACGATTTCTACTGCTGCTGCGACCGGCACTATTACAAATGAAGACGCTCCCACCATTTCGGGAATTACCGCTAACAACGGAACCACTGCCGGCGGCACCACAATCACTATTGCGGGCACGGGCTTTTTAAGCGGGGCCACGGCAACCGTGGGTGGAGCAACATGCACAAGTCCGAGCGTTGTAAGTTCAATCTCATTTACCTGTGTCACTCCGGCCGCCGCCTCAGGAGCCGTCGACGTCATCCTCTCAAACAGCGCCGGATCGCAACCTTCTGGTACCAGATCGGTCACTTCAACCAATGGATACACTTATCGCACCGACAACTGGAATTTTGGAACCGCGGGACATTTCACTTACGACTCCACCTTATTTACGACTTCCCAGGCGCTGAACAAAGCCACTCTCACGCCGCTGGATCTGACCTCGAACACCCAGACAGAGTTCGACGCGGGAACATACGTCGGCACAACTTTTTCTTCGAGTCGCTTAACCGTGGATACCGCAAATGTTCAAAGTGAACTCGCCAGCGGATGGACACCCCAATGGGCAAATTTATTTGGGTTCTGGACGTTCAACGGCAATTGGCAAGACAGCTCCGGCAATGCCAGGCACGGCACTGGCTTTGGTGGCGCTTCGACCGTCACGACCGAAAAGAAATTGGGATCTGGCAGCGGATCCTTCGACGGATCATCATCCTACGTTAAGCTGAGCAATACAGGCGTCGTCGCAGCGACTGGCACTGTCATGGCGTGGATCAAACCATCAAGTTCCCTTACATTAGGTCAGATCATCATGGTGAACCCAACCAATGCAGGTCATCGAATTTACTTCCAGATCTCCGCGGGAAAACTGGCCGCTCGATTGGGCTCCACAGCCCAATTTACATCGGGAGTTACGGTGCCACTCAACACTTGGAGCCAAGTGGGCTTGACCTGGAACAACGGTGAAGGAAAGCTTTACTTTAACGGGGCTTTGGTTGCGACCAACACCTACACCGGACTCACCGCAATCACAGATGAATTGGCGATAGGTGCATTTTATGGTATCGACAATACGACGATCGATTCTTTCTTTCACGGATTCATTGACGAGGTTGCAATCTGGAAAACAACTTTGTCCGAAGCAGAAATGTTAAAGCTTTTTTCTCGCCAAGTGAGTAAATACGGCGGGCATTTCACCTCTGCAGTTCAAACGGTGCCCGTCACCAATGCCTGGTCAAATTTCAATTGGCTCACGAGCCTTCCATTCGGCAAAGAACTCCCAGGAGACACAGATGCAAGCGGAGCTCCTGACGGCGAGTCGGCGGCCGACTACTCGGCAATTGCCTCAGCCAACGAAGATTTGGCAAATGGCTTAGAGGCCATTTGGCACTTCAATGAAACGGGCTGCAACGGAACTGGCAATGAGATCAAAGACAGCTCGGGGTACGGCCGACATGGTAAATGCAACACCGGCAGCACTACGAATGTGCCAGGCGTCTTAAACAACGCTTTTTATCTCCCGGGTGACTCGACCACCACCGCCACAGTGGCCGCCGGTGTGGCACCGAATCCCGGTAATCAAATGACCGTCAGTTTTTGGTTTCTCGGTCGAAGTAGCTACTATCCGACTGATGATTTTCTCACCGGGAAAAATGATGCGTCCAGCGGCTGGCAGATCCTCACCAATGGAAGTTCTCCGGTAGATGACCTCTATGTTCGTATCGACACGAGTGGCGCTACGAACCAAGCTAAATACGCCTTAAAAAATATTTTTGACGACAAGTTTCACCACATCGTTTTAATTTTGGATCAGGGCAACGGCCGCTGGATGGTCGATGGCAAAACAACAAACACCTTCACTTACACGCACGGTACGGGATTTGCGAACACGGGTTCCGTCGTTTTCGGCACCCAATCGCGAAAGGCCAACTTTGATGAGTACGGAGTCTGGTCACGAGCGCTCAGCGTCGACGAAGTTCTTCAACTGTATCGTCGAGGTGCAAACCGGAATAAATTTCAATTTCGCACTTGCGTACAGGCTGACTGTTCAGACAACACTGCGTTCAGAGGTCCCGACAATACGGGCGCAACTTGGTTTTCCGAGCTTCACAACATGACGGCCGTCGCCGCTTCGGGCGAGGGTTCCGGAATCACAAACCTCCTCTCGCCAAAACTGAATTTTACAAAATGGATTGCGGCCGTTTCAAGTTGGGCCTTCAATCCAAATCCAGCTCAGTATTTTCAATATCGCGCGATGATGGAGTCCGACGACGAAAACAATATGTGCAGCTCGGCCCCTTGCTTACCTGATATCTCTGCGGCGTCCTCAATCCCGGCTGTCGCGATAACAACGACCATTGGTCGCGCCTTTCCCTCTGCACTCTCGCAATTGAACGTCACCAGAAGTGGGGACTGCGGAACAGCTGACGATGTGAAATTTCAAGTTTCGAGCGACGACGGGACCACTTATAAATATTGGAGCGGCTCCGCTTGGACAGCCGTCACAACCGCGGGGTCCTATGCACAAAGCGCCTCTCTCACAACGACAAACGCCAACGTTTCCACGCTGGCGTCCTCGGGCACATTTAAATTTAAAGCTATCGTTCCCAGTCAGTATGGTAAAACTTGCGAGCTTTTAAATCCGTACATCCTTTGGTAGAAACTATTGAGTCCGAACACACTGAAATTTGAAATCATCGTTTTGTGTGTTCGCCTTGTGACGAGCCATCTTTAAACCCTCGATCGCTGGTCCACAGAGGCGGGATTGCAAGTTCACATATCGTGTACACTCATTGCAGCCATTGCGATCCATACCCAAAAACACCCAACGCCACTCGCGCAAGAGGTTCGAGAAAAACTGAGGTCCATTCCACGGCAAATTTTGCACCATGCGCAGATCCTGTCCTGAACCCAGAGTGATCGGGCGACATTCATACGTGTAATCATTGTTGTTTGTCCCGGGTTGACGAGATTTCATTCTCTGGCCAGCGGACTGTGGGCCACACTGAAAATTTGGATTGTATCCGCCGCAAGAGTTGCAGCCATTGTTATCGGTTCCCGCAAATACCCAAGCGTAACCATTGACCGTGTTGTGCAAATCCATAAAAGGCACCTCTGGTGGAAATGACGGATCTTGAAATTGCGGCAATTGTGCGAAGCTGATTGATCCCATAGATACAATAGCAACCAGCAGACTCGAAAATAGAGACATGGTAACTCCCCCTTAAATGTAATCGCTCTGAAAAAGCGTATTTTTTTTGCTCTGAACGAGCATTTTTAGAACCCCGCCGACACACATTGCAGCGAACGTGCCGAAAAACAGCCACTTTGGCAAAGGCGCCTTAGCCTTAGTTTCGAGTTGAGTTCCTAAAAAAAACACGAGTGGGAGAAAATTTCAAAATCACGCCTAAAAGTTCGACGTTCCAATTTTTCCAAACGTCGCTGAAGAGGCCAGCGGGGAGTGGCCTCTTTCCAAAGTCAGAGAGGCAAACAAGTCTGCCGTGTAGATTACATTTTAAAGATCACTCGTGAAGCCGTGCGAATTCTACGAAAGTGCGAACCATCACTCCACTAGCGCCTTTGCGTGGGCAGTAGTTCAGACGATTGCCCACGTGCCAGCCGGTGCCGGCGATGT
>CALCCV010000192.1 GCA_937900305.1 uncultured Pseudobdellovibrionaceae bacterium
TGGTCCACTGATCGCGAACTGTTGGACCGTAAAATTCACATCTTAAAAAATCAATTTGGCAATTTGGGTTGTGAAAACGCTGCGAAAATTTTAGAAGAGATGTACATCGTCACCAGGAGTGAACGGTTTTCTCCGGAAACTCTGAATCAACCTCTCGCAGAGATTCGCAGCGAAGGAGATCTTGCACTCCAGGAGCTAGATCGAATTCTCGGAGAGCTTTTGCAACCAGGATCTCCTCGATGAGCCAAGAGTTGGTCACTAGCAAAGAGGCCTTGGTTATTCTCATCGATGATGATCATTCGGACCTGAATCTTTTGAGTCTCTTTGTTGAAAAAATCGGATTTGATTATTTGCCATTAAAAGATCCCGAAGGTGCTATCGCGGCGTTAAACCGAGAGTACAAAAATCGACCTGTCGTTGTGATTTCTGATATACAAATGCCCAGTCTTGACGGTTTTGCACTCTTACGTCGAGTGAAGGATCAGTTTCCGGAAACTCCATTTATTTTTACTTCTGGCTCAAACGACTTCGAAGTTCCGATTCAGGCCCTCCGTCTCGGAGCCTATGATTATTTACGCAAACCCGTCGCTCTGTCAGAACTTCAAATCAGACTCGAGCGAGCCGTTGAAAGAACTCAAGACCGATTTCAACTCAATCGGTTAGAACACGAGATTCTTTCGGGTTATTCGGCTGAAGGCTTCATTGGCAAAAGTCATTTGATGATCGAGATCTTTCGCAAAATTAATAAAATCGCGATGGTGGACTCGCCCGTTTTAGTTAACGGTGAAAGTGGTGTCGGTAAAGAAAAAGTAGCCCATGCCATTCATGATCGTGGTCCACGGGCCGAGTTTGAATTTGTAGCCGTCAATTGCGCCTCAATTCCAGAAACTCTTCTAGAGGCTGAGCTCTTTGGATTTATGAAAGGCTCTTTCACCGGGGCCGATAAGGATTCACCAGGTTTATTTGAAGTGGCCAATCATGGCACTCTCTTCCTAGACGAAATTGGCGAAATGCCGATGTCCTTGCAAGCCAAACTTTTGCGCGTTTTGCAAGAGGGAGAAATCAAACCCATCGGTGCCAAAAAATCAAAAAAACTGAATGTTCGTATTATCAGCGCCACTCATCAAAATCTCCGCAAGATGATTGATGAAAAAAAATTTCGCGAAGACCTCTACTTTCGGCTAAATGTTATTCCCCTCGAGATTCCGCCTCTTCGAAATCGGAAAGAGGATATGGAAACGCTCATTAGCTATTTCTTGCGCAAAATGAACACGCGTTGGGGGCACGCTAAAACCCTTGATCGAGAGGGGAAAATCAAACTTTTAAATCACGATTGGCCGGGAAACATTCGCGAGCTAGAAAACACACTCGAGCGGGCCTACGTGCTTTCAGATTCACCGATCCTACTGGCCAGTGACTTTGATTTCAGTCGACGAAACGGAGAGTCCGCTTATGCCGCCGCCGGTGGTCCGCTCTTTCACTTACCTCCAGGGGCCAATTTGCCGACCCTCGAACAGGTTGAAAGCTCCTATATTCGCGAAGTTCTGCAAAGAACTTCGTCCAAAGACGAGGCTTCGAAGGTTTTAGGAATCGGTCGCAAAACGCTCTACCGCAAAGAACGAGATCACGGTCTCGATCTTTGAGAGATATAGAAAGATATAGAAATCGATAAATGAAAAAATAGATCCCCGAGTGGAAGTGTCTTCCCTCGGGGGATAGGCCGGTCTGATTAGACCTTGGAGCAGAATCTCAGTTCGTTGGAAGCTTGTGCTTCCAGCGTCTGAGGCTATTGATAGAGCGACTCAAAACTTGAGTGCATAGGGAATTGATTGAATCTGTGGCGCAAGAAAATCCCGTCTTCATTGCCGACGACGTGATTGAAACAGCTGCAACATAAAGTCCATCGACTTCCTTCAACGCTATCGCTAGGTGCGAATCGCTGGGCGCACTGTCTGAGATATTGCGCAAAAGTGGCTGCAACTTTTCAATGATTTCAGATGAAACTTCGCTGCCTTTGACCTTCATTTTGATTCCGTCTAGGGAAAACACCGTATATCGACTCATAAAACCCCCTCTAAGCAAGATGCCACGAACAGCTCTCTAGAACATTTAGCCCAACATTCGACGGGGAATTTCGACACAGTCTGTGTATTCATTCGCCCAACAAAGGGTCACAATAATTCTTTAATACAATTTCAATGCCACTCTGTTGCTTCGTTCGCATGCACTGAATTTTGCAATGACTTCCATCATCACGGAATGATTTTTCGAAAACAAATAACAGACTTAGGTCAAGGAGGCGAAATGAACACCCATTCTCAAAATAAAAAACAAGCCCACAAATCGAACTCATCAAACACAGACTGGTTAAATAAACCTCAGTGTCCAAAAGAACTTAGAAGATGGGCTGGACTGATGGCCGACGAGGAACTCGTGGCTTCGCTGCCTTCAGACCTCGTCGTTCGCACTTGGGGTCGCGCCATTCATTTTGAAGAAAATCACGAAGAAGTTTTTACGATCAATGAGGATTTAGAAAGATCGGGCCGGTCATTTTGACTCATTCGAAAAGTCAAAGTGACCCAGTCAATTTGTGAAAATAACTGGTCTTCAAAAGAAAATTCAATCGAAAGTCCAATAGATTTTGTCTGCATCATGGAGGAAGCATGACTTTACACTACCAAGCTTTAAACCGGCAAACTTTTCAATGCCGACACCTAAGTCCCATCTTCATTTGGATTTTGACGGTCAGCCTTTGCCTGGCGAATCTGTAATCCATTCAGAAGACTTCAATCTCTCCCTAACCGCAACCGGAAAGAGCTTGCCTTTCTTGAAGCCATTTTCTAAGACGAAGGTACACATGAATAGCAATTGCACTTTTTGTCTTCCTCAGTTTGCTAAAAGCCACGACGCTGACTTGCAATGTCTGCGTTTGAGTCTCCGTTTTCTGACCACTTTGGCAGTGGTTTTCATGTTGAGTACCTCCCTGTTTTCACTTTTGTTGAAAGCCAATCGCGCTTCCTTCAGTGCAACCTCTAACGAGTCAGCCCTGCAGCTCGCTCTCAATGAAATCACTGACAAAACTGATGCGGCCGTGTTGATTAAGCTGAGAAGCGGTCTCGCTTCCGAAGGATTTGACAAAGAAGTTCAAACGCCGGTGGATTTCACGAAGGAAAACATCAACCGAAAAACTCTGCAGGCTCAAGAGGCACGATTTCTCGTGAAGCTCAGTCAAGCCAAGTTCAGTCTGTTTTAAACTCATGAGTTTCACACTATGAGTCTTGCAAAAGTCTCCCGCTACAATACGAGGCTCGATGCGGAAATGGCTTCTCAATTTCTCAACGCTCACGGTATTCCAGCCGAAGTTCGGGGAACTCGCGAATACTCTTCGCACTTAACAGGAAGCGACTATGGATCGTTCGAGCTTCTTGTTGAAGCGCGCGATCTCGAGTTAGCTAAACACAGATTGCAACAGAACGAGGAGGGTGCAGACAAACAAAAACTTCCGACCTCGGCACGGACTTATCTTCGGCGAGCCGTCATGTTTGCGTTCATGGCTATGATTATTGTGCCTGTGATCTTTAATGTCGCTTCCATGCAGAGTCTTCGAAACTTCAGAAAAGAAGAAGCACCCTCAGTTTATCGAACGATTTCCACTTGGACGGTGGTTCTTCTCCAGTTGCCAACGTTCATTTTGATGTATCTCATTGCCAAAATGCTAACTCACTGAATAGGCTGAAAGTCTGAAAACTTTTTGATGTATTCAACAATGATGGTTCGACCTTCATCGGCCATGTCTTTAAATCTCAAACCCGTGTAGCCATCCGGACCTAGAAAAACCACTTCAGCTGATATCTTCAATGGGGCAGAAAGATTCGAACTTCTCAAGGTGCCCTTTATCAAAATACCTAAGTTGAGATTCTTGGACTCGCTCAAACCCAATCCGCCCTCAGAAATGCTCACGGCTCGAAAAGGGGGAAGTCCTTCGGGTTCATCAAATTCAATGTTGCCTTTGATCGGGACGCGCTGGTGCTGCCGTCGTGAGATTCCTAGACCCTCCACAAACTCGTGAACCACAAACACATCTGTCCACTGCGGCTGAGATTCAGACCAAACTTGAACACCGTGATAATTTGGCAAGAGCTTGAGCTGTTGAACGGCCTCTTCGAGAGTTAAGAGTTCAGACTCGCGCGGGCCATCCCGAAACTTCCAGCGAATCGCCCTCACAGAGCTTTTTTGATTCCTGAAGTGCTCCAGACTCACGCGCCACTCTTCGGGAGCCAGCCATTCGGCAAGGCCTTTTCCCCAGATCAGGGCGTCACTGTGGGAGGCCACTAAGCCCTCGATGTCCTGCGGGGTCAGTGGGCCTTGAATCTTGTTTTGAATATTGCAAAACCATCGTTTGTCGGGATTGGGTGCGTCCAAAAGCGGCGAACCATCAGATTCCTTGCCAGCTTCACTGCCGCTCTCTTTACTCTTCTCTTTGGAGTTGTCGGAACCCTTTGATGTTGCCATGTGCAAACAGCTTTGAGGAGGAACTGAGCTTTGTCAGTCTCTGACGGTCTGCAGAATGGTAAGCAGTGACTTTTGCGAAAACACTCCCTAAGGTCAAAGCACAAATGAATGAATCTGAAGAGTCGTTGGATCAAACATCTGCCGGAAGTCATCCACGCAAACATTCCATGGCCGTTATCACTCTGGGAGCTCTCGGAGTCGTCTATGGTGATATCGGTACGAGTCCTCTCTATGCTTTGCGAGAGTGTTTTGGTCCCGAGTATCACCTCGTCTTAAATCCGCACAATGTCCTTGGCGTTCTTTCACTGATGATTTGGACCATCATGTTTATCATCTGTGTGAAGTACATGCTGTTTGTCTTGCGCGCAGACAACAAAGGCGAGGGCGGAATTCTTTCGCTCATGGCTTTAGCTCTGCGCACCCGTGGGGATGAAAATTCCAAAAGACGATGGAGTCTTACGGTGTTGGGAATTTTTGGTGCAGCCTTACTTTACGGGGATGGCGCCATCACGCCGGCGATCACGGTGCTTTCGGCGGTAGAGGGGTTGCAACAAATTACGACCGGCTTTTCTCACTTCATCATTCCCGTGACGTGCATTATTCTCACTGGAATATTTTTTGTACAAAAGTACGGGACGGGCCGTATCGGAGTTGTTTTTGGCCCGATCTTAACAGTTTGGTTTTTGGTGTTAGGGGCTCTCGGGACTAAGGGAATTTTACTTCAGCCTGAAATTCTCGCGGCCATCAATCCTTGGTATGCAGTGGAGTTCTTAATCAGTAACGGAAAGACAGCCTTCCTGGTCATGGGGAGTGTGATTCTCGTCGTGACGGGTGGCGAAGCTCTCTATGCGGACATGGGCCACTTCGGTCGCCGACCGATTCGGCTGGCTTGGTTTGGCTTGGTGTTGCCAGCGCTGATTCTCAATTATCTTGGTCAAGGGGCGCTCCTCATTGCTAACCCCACTGCGATCACCAATCCATTTTATCTTCTCTCGCCAAGTTGGGGATTGGTGCCGCTCGTAGCCCTCTCCACAATGGCCTCAGTGATTGCGTCCCAAGCCCTCATCACCGGAGTGTTCAGCATCACTCGTCAGGCTGTGCAGCTGGGTTTTTGTCCGCGCATTGAGATCGTTCACACATCCAGCCGAGAGATTGGTCAGATCTACATTCCGTTTATCAATTGGACGATGTATTTGGCCGTAATTTGGCTCGTTATCAATTTCAAGACGTCTTCCAATTTGGCTGGGGCCTACGGCATCGCCGTGACGATGACGATGGTTATCACTACAATTCTCGCGTTCGTCGTCGCCATCAATAAATGGCATTGGAGTCGCACTCGTGCCGCGATTATTTTCGGCTCATTTTTGATCATAGATGTAACCTTCATGTCGTCCAACTTTACGAAAGTGCAGCATGGAGGCTGGTTTCCTCTGGTCCTCGCGTTTGTTGTGTATTTGATAATGATGACCTGGCATAAGGGTCGCAAAGTTCTATATTCGCGCCTCAAAGAGCGTTCCCAGTCTGTCGATCAGTTTTGTGACTCCATCATTCGGCAGCCGCCGTTGCGGGTTTCAGGCACCGCGCTTTATATGTCGGGCGACCCTTGGGGGATACCTGTTCCTCTTCTGCACAATTTGAAACACAATAAGGTGCTTCACGAACGGATCGCCGTTTTAACGATTCAAACTCGCGAAGTTCCCGTCGTCAGAAAATCCGAACGAGTTCAGATTCAAGAGATCATTCCAAATTTTTATCGAATTTTGGCGTTTTATGGATTTATGGAAACACCGAAGATGAAACACATTTTGGATGCCTGTCGTAATGATGACATTCATTTTAAAATTTCTGAAACCACTTTTGTTTTGGGTCGCGAAACTATACTTCCGTCTAATCACCCCGGTATGCCGATCTGGCGAGAAAAACTTTTTGCGATCATGGCTCGAAACGCGCAACGACCAACGGCCTTCTTTCGCATTCCGCCCAATCAAGTGATTGAAGTGGGCATTCAGGTAGAAATTTGATCACAGATTTTCGTCAGCACTTCAACTTTACCGACGAATTCATTCAGCTCAACAATGCGGGCATGCCACCACTCATGACCGCCGCTCAATTGAGTTTTGCGGAGGACTCTCGCCGACTGGGGGAGCAGGGCTACGGAGTAGTGCCCGATTTCATAGCTCGCGCCGAAAAAGCCCGCGTCGATTCCGCAAAACTTCTCGGGACAACCTCTGAGCGCGTGGCCTTTGTTCCAAATTTTGCCACCGGCGCTTCCATTTTTGCTCACTCGTTCCCGTGGCGTTCGGGCGACCGAATCCTTTCGCTGGCCGAAGAGTATCCCTCGAATGCTTACATCTGGAATGAAGTCAGCCGGTTGCACTCAGTTGATTTGACCTTACATCCATTGACCGACCAAAAGACAGTCGTGTGGTCCAACTTCATTCGCGCAATTCAACAGGCCAGGCCAGCCTTTCGTCTCGTTGCGATTTCATGGGTGCAGAGCGAGACCGGGGTCATGGCACCACTAGCAGAAATCGCCGAAGCCTGCCAGCGGGTTGGGACTCAGTTTTTTGTCGACGGCATTCAGGGACTCGGTGCTTTTCCATTTCACATGCAAAATCTCAAAATCGACTATGTCTGCACGGGCTCCCATAAATGGCTCTGTGGTCCACCCGGGCATGGGTTGTTGGCATTTCGTGACGATCAATTTCTTGAATTTCGACCACCCCTTCATGGAGCCATGACTTACGGCACTCCCGATGACCCCACTGATTTTCACAGGCCCCCCGTTCCGTCAGCTCGAAAGTTTGAGCCCGGCGCAGGTGCCTTTTTGCAAGTCTTCGCTGCACACGCAGCACTGAAAACAATACTGCACTGCTCTGAAGAAAAAATAGCTCAAGACATCCGGAGCTTACGCGAATCTCTGTGTCGAGAACTTGAATCCCTGGACTTTCAAATTTTGGGCGAACGCGAGACCTTAAAGAGTGGCGGAATTGTCACATTTCGATCACAAAAAAAATCAGTGGTCGAGATGTCGACTCTACTTTCGAATCAAAAGGTTTTGCATGCGGCTAAGCGCACGGGACTTCGCCTATCTCCTCATGCATTTAACACCGAAGATGAATTGCAAAAGGTCGTTCGAATTCTCAAAGACGGGCAGTGCTAAAAAAACTAATCGAGATCGCACTCGAGAGTTTGTAATATGCTAACTTTTGCTGCGCGTGCATCTTCGTAGCCACAGTCAATCAGAGTTTGACAAAATTTTGGCTCAAAAAGCAAATAACTGATCACCTCCGCAGAGTCCTCTAAGGATCCTAAACCTTTCATTAAATATCGAATTAGGCGCGGCAGACGATTGGCCAGAGTTTGGGCCAGTCGGCCGATATCTAAACTTGGAGTGATCAAGGTGTAAGGCACTTTTTTATACTTAATTTTGCTGCGCTCGCTGACAGAAAGA
>CALCCV010000193.1 GCA_937900305.1 uncultured Pseudobdellovibrionaceae bacterium
TGGAGTTCAGACGTGTGCTCTTCCGATCTATTTTCAGCAAGGCTTATTCTTCCGTAAGAGACTTCAAAGTTTAGTTCTGGGCCATTCGTCTTGTAAGCCAAATGTCGAGATTTTTCAGACAATGTGGTTTCCTCAGCTGCGAGCAAAATTTCAGGGTGAGATTGAATTGAACTCTCCAAGACCCCGCGATCTCCGGCGAGAGGTGCAAATTCCCCCACCAATTCAAACTGGCTTGATGAATCGTTGCGGTATTTAGCTAACTCATTCTTTTGCTCTTGAAGTTCAGTTTCCAGCTTCTTCATTTCGGAGAGCAGGTCATCTTCTCTGAGATCGAATTCCAAAACGTCCACTGAACTTGTAAGACCAGCACCTACTTTCCGTTGTGCCAGCTTCTTTTGCTCTCGGTTGTGTTCGAGCTCCTTTTGTTTGAGAAGAAGGACTTTCTGCGCTCCTAGCCCTTTATAAAAGGATTTTCTAACAGCAGAAAGAAGCTCTCTTTGCTTACTTTCCAGGCGGAAGTTCGCAATCTTGACTTCCGATTCTGCAACATTCATTTCTGCAGAGTCCTTGCCACTACGATAGAGATTCCACGTGCCAGATACATATCCTGTGTAACCCTTGTTCTTCTCATCGATCAAGTTCTCTTCGCCCACACCCGCGGTTGCTGAAAGTTTCGGAAACAATCCTACTCGTGCCACGCTCGAACGCGCATCAGCGCTTTCCTTAGCCGCTCGTAAAGCTTTCAATTCCGCGCTGTTACTGAAGACTTGCTGTTCTAAATCAGACAAGCTGATGCGAGGGCCCTCTTGCGCCTCAGCTTGTAGAAAAAAGAAAGTCACGAGAGTGACGACAGTCAAAAACTTTCGCGAA
Organism: uncultured Pseudobdellovibrionaceae bacterium; assembly: GCA_937900305.1. Classification (GTDB taxonomy): domain Bacteria; phylum Bdellovibrionota; class Bdellovibrionia; order Bdellovibrionales; family Bdellovibrionaceae; genus CALCCV01. The sequence goes on from CALCCV010000193.1 coordinate 871, forward strand.
ATCGAAATCTTCAACATTACTTTTTCTCCACCTGGATTGGCTTTTTAAAAGTTTCTGTTTTGCCTTCGTAGGTGCTTGTAACATTCTTGAAATCGATCGGTGTCTTGTAGCCTTCATTGAAACGTTCAAATTTCAATTCGTAAGCAGGGTTGTTACCGGGCTTGGGAGTCGCCATGGCCTTAAATGTGACAGACTCCGGCGTGAGCTTGACTTTGTCGTCGTGTGGAATCGGATAGATTTCCAATGTCGAACCTGAAATTTTATATTCCAGGTGAGTGTTTTCTCCGGCAAGAGCGCTCCCTCCATGTGTCACTCGAATGTCACCAGGATTTTGGCCGTGTCCACTATGGGCAAGCGTTACACTGGCGGCAAACAAGGGAGCAAGTAGCATAATTGCTAGTATGGTTTTTTTCATGATTGAACTCCTTTAAATAATTTGCTTTCTTCTTCAGATCTTAAACTTGCTTCCGCTGATTTCTTTCCGAAGTGGAAAAAGACCGTTGGGGTAACAAACATGTCCAAAAGGGTTGAGCTGATCAATCCACCCACAATAACGACGGCTACTGGGTGCAAGATTTCCTTCCCGGGTTCGCCACTTGCAAGGACGAGCGGAATCAAACCTAGGATCGCAGTAAGGGCAGTCATTAAAACTGGTATGAGCCTCTCGAGCGATCCTCTAATGACCATTTCTTTTGTGAATTTTTCGCCTTCGTATTTCATTAGGTGGAGGTAATGCGAAATCATCATGATCCCGTTGCGTGAAGCGATTCCACATAAGGTTACGAAAGCCACAAGACTCGCAATGGATATTGTTTTGTCAGTTAGGTAAATGCCGACCACTCCACCAATGAACGCCATCGGAATATTGAGCATGACCTGAACTGAAATAAAGGTGGATTTGAAGTGCATGTAAAGGACAAGAAAGATTGCAAAGATCGAAAGAAGGCCCAAGAACATCATCATCTGCGACGCCTTCTGTTCGCTTTCGAACTGTCCGCCGTAGGTCAGAAAATAACCCGGTGGCAGCTTTACTTTTTCACTCACGCGCTTTTGAATTTCGGAGACTAATCCTTTGAGGTCTCTACCGGATGCGTTTGCCTGAACTACAATCCTGCGCTGCGAGTTTTCACGATTGATAATGTTTGGTCCTGTCGATTCGTAAACGTCTGCGACTTGCGCGACGGTTATGCGCGACCCGTCTGGCATGATTTTTATTGGCGTTTTCTTGATAAGTTCCAGATCGGAACGGGATTTTTCGTCGAAGCTCATAAACAAATTAACACTTCGTTGACCCTCTAAAACCTGTCCAACAACCTCTCCCTGCAATGCTTTCTCGAGTAACTCTGCGAGGTCGCCCAAAATAATTCCGTACTTTGCGGCTTCCTCCCTCATAAGCTGTACTTTCACTTGCGGAATCAACACTTGTTGTTCAACTTGCAAATCAGCGAGGCCAACGGTTCCATCCAAAGCCGAAAAGATCTCCGCACCGGTTGACCTGAGTTGATCAAGGTCCGGACCAAAAACTTTGATTGCTATCTGCGCTCGGACTCCGGAAAGAAGATGATCCAGCCTATGAGATATGGGCTGACCAATATTTACGTAAATTCCTTCAACGCCTGCCAAGTTTTTTCTAATTTCATCAAGAACGACGGGTTGTGGGCGCCCGTCTTCATGTTTAAAGTCGACATCGATTTCAGAATAATGAACACCTTCGGCGTGCTCGTCCAATTCTGCGCGGCCTGTTCTTCTTGAGACGGACTTTACTTCCGGTGATAGCAAAATTTTCTCTTCGGCGACAATGCCCAGTTTGTTGGACTCTTCCAGAGAGATACCTGGCTGGGCCATTACCGTAATGGTTGCAGTTCCTTCGTTGAATTTGGGAAGAAAATCGCGACCCATGTTCATTGCCAGTATCAAAGCCCCCACGAAAAGAAGAGCCGTAATAGAGAGGGCCACTCCATGAAATCGTAAAGAAAAATCTAGAATCTTTCGATCTACAGATTTAAGAATTCGTACTAACCAGCCGTCTTTATGTTCAAGCAGCTTCGCATTTGCTAGCAAAAAAGAGCAGAGCGCGGGTGTCACCGTGAGCGATATTACCATCGAAGCAATCAATGAAATAATGTAGGAGATACCGAGAGGAGCAAATAGCTTGCCTTCGATTCCGCTCAGACTAAACAGCGGCACGAAAACCAGACAAACGATGATAGTGGCAATCACAATTGAGTTTCTAACCTCACTCGAGGCCTCGTAAATTACGAGCAATGGATTTTTCGGATTCGCGTTTTGGCGGTTTTCCTTAAGTCGTCGAAACACGTTCTCGACGTCGACAATAGCATCATCAACGAGCTCGCCAATGGCAATTGCCAAACCACCCAAAGTCATAGTGTTAACGGATAACCCAAAGAATTTAAAAATGATCGCCGTCAGCATAAAGGAAAGAGGAATTGCCGTCATCGTGATCGCAGTCGTTCTAAAATTCAACAAAAATAAAAAGAGAACAATTAAGACGAGGATAACACCATCTCGTAGTGCTTCTTCTACGTTCGCGATCGAGCTTTCAATAAAATTCGCCTGCTTGAACAGATCCTTTTCAATCGAAAGCCCAGCGGGCAAACCCGGTTTCAACTCTTCAATCGCCTTATCAATTTCTGCTGTAAGATCAATTGTGCTACTACCAGGTTGTTTTTGCACACTGAGAATCACGGCAGGTTTTGCATTCACACTCGCGTCGCCTCGCTTGATCTGAGGAAGTTCGGAGACCTCGGCGATATCTTTGACCAGGACCGGCCTACCAAGATGTGTTCCTACTACTGAATTAAGAATATCTTCTTTAGTTTTCACCGCGCCCAGATTGCGAATTAAGTACTCTTGTCGGTCAATATTGATAAATCCGCCCGTGGTGTTTCGACTGATATCCGAAAGACTGTGTTCAACCTCTTCGATAGAAAGCTGCAGCTTCTGGATTCTTTCTGCAGACAATAAGATTTGATATTGCCTGACACCACCACCAATCCCAATGACTTGGGCTACACCCGGAATACTAAGGAGACGAGGGCGAAGCGTCCAATCGGCAATGGTGCGAATATCCATTGGTGAAATTTTTCCATCTGGCGAGGTCAGTCCGATGAGTTGAATTTCGCCCATGATGGAAGCGATGGGTCCCATAACCGGGCTAGCGCCCGCGGGAAGCTTTTCTTGCGCAAGCGTAAGCTTCTCTTGCACCAGCTGACGATTCCGATAAATATCGGTGCCCCACTCAAATTCGACGTAAATTACACTTAAGCCTACCCCAGAACTGGAACGAACTCGTTCTACACCAGGAATTCCATTCAGACTTGTCTCCAATGGAAAAGTCACAAGCGTTTCTACTTCTTCTGGAGCAAGCCCTGGTGCTTCAGTCATAATGTTGACTGTGGGGCGGTTAAGATCCGGGAAAACATCAACCGGCAAGTGAGTTAGTACCCATCCACCATAAGCAGTAAGAAGAGCGGCAACACTAACAACCAAAAGCCGATGTGAAAGTGAAAACCGGATGATTCGATCTAGCACAAAGTTACCCTTTCCAGCCGACCGCAGGGGTACAGCCTAACCAATCGTGATTTAGCTTACCTATCACTTTACGGCGATGACAACAGGAGCTGTTACTACTTTGCCACTCTCTTCAAATTGAATCCAAAGTTTGTAACTTCCTGCAGATGGAAATTTCGTGTGAATCATACCTTCATTAGATTTTTGTCCATTCATTGGATGAACGTGAATGAGGCTGTCGCCCGAAGCAGGTGTTGCAACCACATGGGCAAAGGCTCCAAGATATGGAGACAGTTTCAACGGGACTTTATCTTTTCGAGAAATGGTCATGGTGATCATCGTCTCCTCGCCAGCTTTAACTTCGTTCTGACCTAGAGAGACCTGCAAAGGTCCTTGGGAATATTGTCTGCTTTCGATCAGCTTAGGTGGAGCAGAATGGGCTGGCTTTCCACCAGAAACCATGACTCTTTCAGGAACGGAAAAATCGGCGCCATCTTTTGTCTTTCCCTGAAACCAAATCCAATAATTGCCGTTTATCGAAAAGACTAATGGAACTTTCCACTGGCCACTTTCAAAAGTGGGATGAACATGCTGGAATTCATTAAGGCTTGGGTCGTAAACAAGCATGTGGAGTTTTTTCTCATGCTCGATCACGAGATCATCAGCCTTAACAGGCTTCTGTTTTGAATCTAAGATTGAGAACGTGTAAATTACATCTCCCGCCTTTACAGACTTAGCGCTAGGTAGGATTTTGACATCCGCACTGTTAACTGCCGCGGACATTGAATGGCTGGGAGACGCGTGTTTGTCAGAATGACTTGGATCAGAGTGAGCGAGTCCGGGAACCACTGATACCATTAGACAAAAGAAGCAAGCTTGGGCTTGTCGCTCGTTCAGAATAAAAGTCCTCATATATCTATCTCCTCCAAAATTGCGAGTACAAGTGGGTTGCTATTAGTAGATACGAGTCAGACTTCAGTTTTGTGACAAACCCTGTGAAAATAGTTTTCTCAAATTGAGATGAAAAGTGCTCCATTCAATTTACTGCGATCTATCAAGGGCAAACTCCAGGACTTGTTCTTACTCAGCGTGACACATAATCGAAGATCCATGTTTCATACACAGATAATTAAATTCCATCTCCATTCCTTCGTGCGAAACATACACTTTTACCTTGGCGTCCTCATCTGACTTCCAAACTTTGTAGCCATTCAAATGCGGTGCGTGTTCGGGATTGGCTGATTCGAAGTCAGAAACTGCTGCCTGCGAAGCTGTATGAAGCTCTGCGGTCGAGAACGCCGCAAGGGCTGAAGCCGAGCTTATAATAACTAAAATCGCACCAAAGATTGATAATACTGCCTTCATGTTTTCCTCCTGAGATTATTGTTTCACTAACATTGAATGAACTTAATTGGCGGCTAACGGAGCTGATCTAACGCCCAAATCGATTTAAAGTCAATATACCCCCTGGGGGTATCTAGGAGTGCGTTAGCAAATCAATCAGACCTCGACAAAAACCTGGAATCCCTATATCTGTGTTCTCAGAAATACCTCACAACTTCACAACTCTGGACACGTACCGAGTAAGGAAAAAATGGCAAAAAAAGAACAATCTCCGCATCCGAATCATATAGCTCATGTGAAAAATCTCAATCGTGTCATAGGCCAACTAGAAGGCGTGAAAAGGATGATTGAAGACCGGCGGTACTGCGCCGATATACTGACCCAAACGCGAGCAGCTGCTTCGGCGCTTAAGAAAATTGAGATTTCAATTCTGGAGACCCATCTCATCCACTGCGTCACAGACGCCTTGAACTCGAAAAGTCGAGCCAAGGGAGAAGAAAAGATCAAGGAGTTTACAAATGTGGTTCGGCAGTTTTAAAGATATCTTCGCCAAACAGGACAAAACTAGAATTTTCCACTTCGCTCTCATAGGAGTTATCGCAGGATTGCTCTCAGTCAGCGCGGGCGTGAAATCTGAAGAACTTCCTCGAGGAGAACTAAAGCAAGGCCGATACACAGGATGGATCCGACTCGATGAACGAAATGAAAGAATTGCGGTCGTTGCTGATTTTTTTCTCGAATCGCCGGATGATTTAACCCAATTTCCGAAGCTCATCGCAGCAGTTCGCATGAACCTTGGTGGTTATGGCTCGCATGAGTATTTAACTGAGATGTTTAAAAGTCTGAAATATGATTTCGATAATGGCAATTTGACTTTTGACGAATCTGATAAAGATCTTCTATTAACGACTAAAGTTTATAAACAAAATGGAAGGGTCAAAATTCTTGGCCAAGCTTTTGTGCGTTCGTCAGCCCTTACAGGATCAATAGAACTCCTGGAAGAGTCTGACGAACCAAGGGGAAACGGCAATCCCGACAGCGGTGACAATGGCAATAATATTCCCTTTATCCGTTTGCTTGAAGGTCAATACGAAGGAGAATGCGACGGAAAAGCTGCAGCACTCCAAATCCAAACTGTTCGGGGTCTTCAGTCCGAATCAAGTTCTTCTGCAGGCTTAGAAGGCGAATTTGGAATTGGAGCAAGACTCGCATTCAAAGATGACAGCCTTTGTGGGCGACTCCCCGGAGAAAAATGGTGTACACGTCGCCATTATTCGAGCTGTACTTATAACTTTCATCGCGGAAGCCTAATTCTTAAAGGCGAGCAAGCTTCCGATTCCTGTCAATTCAAAGAAAACCAATTGGCTTGCCATCTTCGGGTTTTCGATCGCATGTTGAATTGCAAATTTGCAAACCCATCAAGTCCGAGCTCCCAACCAAAGTTCTTTAAGAGACGACACCATGTGTATTCGACCCCGGAGCAAAACCAGGACTTGCCTCCTCCAGAGCCTCCGCAAAACGAAGAGCTTACTCGGGCCCTCAGAGGATCGTTTTTTGGGTACGTACATAACGAAGCTAACGATACCTATTTACCTATCAAGTTGGACGTGATCCCGTACTCATCAACGACAAATCCGCACAATCCAAATCAGATGAATATTACATCTGTGGCTTCGATATACCTGAAAGATTTCGACTCTGGGGCTTCGATCACTCAAAGCTTTGAGTCTCGCTCCTTTTACATTCGACCTGGGTTTACGATCTCTGATCCGAGTTCGGATGCTTTTATGACGGTCATTGATTGGAAAAAAGGTTTTGTTCGAGGAATTTGGTATTCTCACTCCTTCGGAAGGGTTGGCACCGTACAACTTGTCAAAGGCGAGAAACCGACATTACCAGCTGAGGCCAAAAGAGTTCAGAATTTTTCAGGAGAGTTCGTCCGACAAATCAGCAACCGTATATCCCAGTGGATTAACTTTCTCTTTCCGGTGCAGCCGAATGCTTTGAAGGGCAACGTGATTCAATTTACAGGTGCTTTTCAAGCGGCGGTTGGCACGACAGCCGTTAGCGACATCGATCAAGGGACTTTTGATCCTTACACGGGAAGGATTGGCTGGCTTGTTTCCCGAGACGATATGACGACATTTGGTAGTGGTCGTACAGAGGAAGATGGCTCTATCAGCCTTTTCTGGCCACCGAACCCTCGACTGGGAACAGTAGCGAATTC
>CALCCV010000194.1 GCA_937900305.1 uncultured Pseudobdellovibrionaceae bacterium
GTCAACAACCCCCACCATCCCAGCCGTTCAAACGCCACCAATGATGAATTGTCTTTACCACATTCCCACTGACACAACGATCATCGATCAAGGCGTCATTACAGCGTGGGCTAGTAAAGCGGCAGTACAATCTTTTGATTTTAATTCGCTCACTATCGATAACCAACTAACTGACTTAAAAGCGTGTTATACAGACCAAGGCTGGCAGGGATTTAATGATGCGCTATCGAAATCAGGAAATATTAATGCGATAAAAAACCAACATCTAACAGTGACTAGCCAGGTTGATGGCGATTTAATTGTTAATGTTATTAAAGAAAAACCTACCGCCAATAGCACCAAGATTTTTTTCATGTTTTTTCCTCCTGAAGACGCTACCAATAGCTATTACAAGAATCAGGCCCAGGTCCCGCCCTCCTGATCCAGCTCGCACTCTGCTGGGACGGCCCAAGCATCTCAAGATGAGATCGCTGACAATTTCCGGCACTTGCTGTTGAAAAATTACCGCATCAGCAAACGCTGTCAGATCGGAACGCCGCTCTGGCATTGGCTCTGCGAAAGGTGAGTGAAAAACCCCGACTCAACTCCGACGTCGGAGTGACAAAACGCACTCAACATAATATTTCGATCTTCATTCTCAAAAAGCAAAACGCCTCGCTTCCGCCCGAAGTTCCCCGCGGTTTCGTGACTTCTTTCCTCGCGTGCCAAATGATTCTTGTGAACTCGATTTTGAGCGGTCGTGAGATTTGGCCTTGAAGCTGCATTAGCTAATCTCAGATTCGGAAGACCGGGCCAATGCCTTCATCGGCGGATGCCAGTCTAAAGAAGCGAGTGAAGACCCAGATTTAATCGAAGTTTTTGCGGCGATCCTTTGATGACTAGGAATTGTTGAGAGACAATGACAGTGATCAACCTATCGAGAAGAATCAAACACCGATGGAGCAATCCACCGAAACCTGATTCCACAGGGAAAGGCCTTGGTTCTCTTCTTATTAGAAGAAAATCAACGAGGCACTTTCCCTGTTCTTTTTTAAGCATCTAGCGTGAGCGGCGCTCCCTAGCGGTATTCCCTTTACAAGGGCCGAGCGACCTGGCTGAAATGGCCCACTCATGAAAACGCAAAATTGGCTAAAAGGTTTGAATCCCGAGCAGGCGGAGGCGGTCCTGCACGACTATGGCCCTCTCCTGATTCTCGCGGGTGCGGGGTCCGGTAAAACGACGGTGCTCGTGGCCCGAACTGGGCGCATGATTGAAGATCGAATTGCCAAGGCTGAGGACATCACTGTTCTCACATTCACCAACAAAGCGGCTCGCGAACTGAAGGCTCGCGTGACACTCAAAGTGGGCTCGCGGGCCCGAGGAATTTGGACAGGTACATTTCATTCCTGGGGATTGCAGTTTTTGCGCCGGCACTATCGGCTGGCAGATTTACATCCGCAATTTGGCATCATCGATAGCTCGGATTGCATGGCGATCGTAAAAGATCTTCTCAAAAAAGTGAAAAATGCGACCAAGGACAAATTCGACGCCGAAAAATTATATGAGCTGATTGGCATTCTGCGAACCGAGGGTCGATTCAGTGGCGCAGTCGATGAGTACCACGAAATGGCGGAGGTGCTTCACGAGCCATTCGTTAAAAAATTGCAAAATCTAGGTGTGGTCGACTTCGAGGATTTATTAATTCGACCAAAAAAAATGCTCGAGGAGTGGCCCGAGTTGCGCGAAAAATATCATCAGGGAATTCAACAACTGATGGTGGATGAATTTCAGGACACCAACAATCTTCAGATGGCTCTCTTGCATTTGTTGGTGGGTCCCGGTCGCAACATTTCGGTGGTGGGTGACGATGATCAATCCATTTATGGATGGCGCGGGGCTCAGGTGAAAAATATTTTGCATTTCCCGCAAGATTTTAAGGGCGCCAAAGTGATAAAGCTCGAAAGGAATTACCGATCGACCTCACGGATTTTGGACCTCGCTAATTTTGTCATTGCTAAGAATGCAACTCGTCACGGAAAAAGTTTGCGCACCGAAAAAGATTCGAAGGGTGTCGAGGCACCTGAAATCTATGTGCTCGAAGACGAAGAGGCCGAAGCTGAATTTGTTGTGACTGATATTTTACATTTTAAAAAGCGGGGATACAAAGCGAGGGATATCGCGATTCTCTATCGTTCTAACACGCAAGGCGGGTTGCTCGAAGGCAGTCTGCGTAAAGCGATGATCCCTTACAATATCACCGGGGGAAGCTCCCTTTTTGACCGCAAAGAAGTGAAAGACGTGATGGCATTTTTAAAAATGGCCCTGGTGCCACACGAAGTTTCTCTCCGGCGAATCATCAATGTTCCGGCCCGCGGGATTGGCGATGCGACACTGGAGGGCCTCGCTGAAAAAGCTGAGTCCTCGGCTTCCTCTTTTTTGGATGTGTGCTTGAATTGGCGGACGGCGGGCCTGAGTGAAAAGCAGGGCAAGTCCATTGACGATTTGTTCCGCAAGCTGGGTGAATTGCAAGATCGGGTGCTGCTGCAGAATCCCGGAGCCGAGTTGTTGGAGTGGCTGAAACACATTGGTTATCAACGATACATCTTTGATCAAAATTCCGATTTGATGGTGGCTGAAAAAAAATGGGGATTGGTGGCGATTTTAGCCAGAGTGTTTGAATCGTTTTTGACCAAACGAGGCTCTTCTCCCGAAACCCTCAAAGAGTTCTTGGATCTGATGATGTTGCGCGATGACCCCAGTTCTGAAACTGAGAATGAAAATGAAGTGCAGCTGATGACTTTGCATTCTAGCAAAGGTTTGGAATTTCCAGTCGTGATTTTGATTGGTCTTGAAGAAGACATTTTGCCGCACAAAAGGCTAGGGCAAGAGATCGATGAAGAGCGCCGGCTTTTCTACGTTGGCATCACTCGAGCTCAGGAGCACTTGGTGATGACCCGCGCTGAAAAGCGCAAGAAGCATGGGGCTCCGAGGCCCTCCGTGCCTTCGCGATTTATACTCGATCTGCCGAAGGAGCTGCTGACGGAAGTAACGACGGGTGGCCGCGCGATTTCGGAAGAGGCTCGTGACAACCTGGTTCAGAATTTTTTAGCACAGCTAAAGACATCGCAGAAATCCCCACCGTGATTTCGCCTTTTCGCTCGCAAAATCGCTATACGTTGAGTATATTGCGCCGATAGCTCAGTCCGAGGAGGAACGATGGCCAAGAAAGCCGTAAAATCTGCAGTCCCTGAAAAAACTAAAAGCAAACGCAAAACTCTCAGCGGTACTCAGGGTGAGTTGGACGTCGAAGTCACTTGGAAACAGGGAGATGAAGACGTTGAGGATGACAACACTCTGGCAGCCAGCGAGACGGAGTTCAGCGAAGCTCAGGCCTTGGCTGAGGACGCTGAGGAATCTCCTGAATACGTCGCAACCCATGACGAGTCCCACAAGGAGTCAGATCTGGGTGAAGAGGAGTCTCGAAAACGAATTCACATTGATTTCGCGGGCAGCGAAATCCTCAGAGCTAAGGCTCCGAAAGTTTTTGAGTTTGCCGAAACCGTTGCGGAAGAATGGGTGAATGATGGCGATTTTCAGGCGTTGCCGGTCGGCCATCCCATTGCTCAATTGGCTTTGGCTGAAGGCTTGAAGCGCGCCAAAAAAGTAGAAAAGAAACTCGAAGAAAAAGGCGTCTTCTTGGTTGCGAAGATGGGCGTGGATTATTTAAAAACCAAGATGCGCCGATGAGCTCAACCAACGGTTCCGCGGCTCAGGGTCCACTTTCACAGCGAATTCAGACGAAGGTGATGGAGTCGCTGCGGCCCAGTCACTTCGAAATCATCAATGAGTCGCAAATGCATTCGCGAGGCGAAGCCGAATCTCATTTTCGGCTGATCATCGTCAGTGAAAAATTCAACTCCCAAAATCGAGTCGATCGCAGTCGTGCGGTTTACCAAACTCTTGCGGAGGAGTTGGCCGGGGGAGTTCACGCACTGGCTCTTGTTCTCCATACACCCGCCGAATGGCAAATTCGGCAAACCCATGTCGAACGTGAATCGCCCGCCTGTGCGAGTTCACCGCCGAAGACGTCAAAAACTGAAAATAAAATTGAATCATAAAATTTGAATAAAAATGAAAAAAAATTAAGGAGTGTCCTCAAAATCCGACATTCTTTTTTGGAGTTTCAGCAAAAGCTTTCGCAATTCCGTGAGCTCGGGAGTTTTGAGTTGCCCGCGCTCGGCACCCGCCCGTGCTGATTTAGCAGCTCGGCGACTTTTCGCCGCGGTGATAGCCCCTTTTTCCCAGGTGTTCAGAGCAGACAGCAATTCAGACTGAGCTTGGTTCCAGCTGGGATTTAAAAACGAACGGGCTGAAGTTTTAGGAGTTGCGGCCCGCCGAATCGGATTTTTTGAAGTCGCGGCCCGCGATTTGCGAGGAGATTTTTTGTTCATCAAAGGTGTTGTCATCTGTCTCTGAGTATCCCGACTCAAATCTAACTTGTCAAAGCCCGGTACAACTCCGTCTCTCGCCAATGTGCCGACGGTGGATTTGACAACCCTTCCTCACTGGGCGAGAGTACGCTTTTTCAGAGGAGGATCGATGTCTCACGAGATCATCTATACCATGAAGGGTGTGTCGAAAGTTTACCCACCTAATCGGTACGTGTTGAAGAATATTTATCTATCGTATTTCTATGGCGCCAAGATTGGCGTGTTGGGGCTCAACGGCGCGGGAAAATCAACGCTGCTGAAAATTATGGCTGGCCTCGACAAAGATTTTTTAGGAGAAGCGTTTCCCGCCAAGCAAATGAAAGTTGGTTTTTTACCGCAAGAGCCGCAGCTCGATGACGCCATGACGGTGAAAGAAAATATTTTTGCGGGTATGGGTGAGTTGCCCGTGATCATGAAACAGTTCAACGAAATCAACGAAAAATTCAATGATCCCGATTTAGATCCGGATGTCATGAACACGTTGATTGAAAAGCAAGGGCAGATCCAAGAGCGCATCGAAGCTCTCGGTGGTTGGGAAGCCGATCAGCGCATTGAAATGGCGATGGATGCCCTTCGCTGTCCCGAAGGCGACTCTGCCGTGACCCATCTTTCCGGAGGAGAAAAACGTCGGGTGGCTCTGTGTCGACTGTTGATGTCTGATCCCGACATCTTGCTGTTGGATGAGCCGACCAATCATTTGGATGCCGAAAGTGTAGCTTGGTTGGAGCAGTATCTCGCCAAATTTCCGGGCACCGTGATTGCGGTCACCCATGATCGTTACTTCCTTGATAACGTCGCGGGATGGATTTTGGAGCTCGACCGGGGTGAGGGCATTCCTTGGAAAGGCAACTACTCGTCGTGGTTGGATCAAAAAGACAAACGCATGAATCAGGAGCAAGCCCAGCAAGAGCGCAAAGCCAAGACTCTCGAGCGGGAGTTGGAGTGGATCCGCATGTCTCCGAAAGCTCGCCAGGCCAAGGCCAAGTCGCGCGTTTCAGCGTATGAAAATCTATTGAAAGAAGCGACGCCCGAAAAAATTCACGAGATGCAGATTTATATTCCGCCGGGGCCTCGCCTTGGGGACATCGTGATCGAAGCCAAAGATGTGGTGAAAGGTTTCGGCCGCAAGCTGTTGTTTGATCAAGTGAGCTTTACAATTCCTCGCGGTGCCATCGTCGGTGTGATCGGGCCCAACGGCGTCGGAAAAACCACGTTGTTTCGAATGATCACGGGCCAAGAGAAGCCAGATTCAGGCACGTTTAAGGTCGGCGAGACCGTCAAAATGTCGTACGTCGATCAATCTCGCGAGACATTGAATCCTGACAAGACCGTCTATGAAGAGCTCTCGGGCGGGCAAGATGTGATTCAGCTGGGGCAGCGAGAGATCAATGCTCGCCAGTATGTTTCGTGGTTCAATTTTTCGGGCAGTGATCAGCAGAAAAAAGTCGGCACGCTTTCGGGTGGTGAGCGCAATCGCGTGAACATGGCCAAAATCCTCAAGCAAGGCGCCAACCTCTTGCTCTTGGATGAGCCGACGAATGACCTCGACGTCAATACGATGCGAGCGTTGGAAGAAGCGTTGCTTGAGTTTGGCGGATCGGCCGTTGTGATCTCGCATGATCGCTGGTTTTTGGATCGCATTTGCACGCACATCATGGCGTTCGAAGGGGATTCCCAGATTCAGTTTTTCAACGGCAACTTCACCGAATACGAGGAAGATCGCAAACGCCGCGTCGGCACGGATGCGACTCCGCACCGTGTGCGCTTTCGCAATATTCAATAGGTCTTTAGGGTTGAGTCTCTTCCACTTTGAAGAGGCTCAGCAGCCGCTGGAAGTGCAGGCGAAGAGCTTCGAACTCAGCGCGGCCTTGGGGATTGCGGTCGGGATGCAGTCGCAAAGCCAATCTTCGAAACGATCGTTTCAAATCCTTACGGCCAAAATTTTCGGCCAGTTCTTCTCCCCAACGATGAAAGAAATGAACCGCCAAACCTTGCTCGGTATTGAGGCAATGGGGTTTGCGCACCGGAGGTGTTTTCGCCGCAAATTTTGCATAGGCCTGCGATTTCGGTCGGGCCATTTTCAATCCACCAAAGTCGCTCAACAAAGTGTAAAGCTCACCCAGATGGGGTTGCTCGGCCCGAATGGGCGAGCGATTCAGGCCCATCGCCGCCTCACGGTGGGACGAGTTTGCGAAGTTTTGGGAGGCAAGGTTCGACCGACTTGGGCCGGCGTTTTCGGGGGTTGAGGAAGAGGTTGAAAGGCGCTCAGCGAGCACTTCTCGGAAGGATTTCATCGTACATCTTTATCGGTAAATTTGGATTCTCCCTCGAGACCAGCTTCTGCTCAGACGGAAAAACTTGAAAAGACCCTGCATTTTTTTTTGGACAAACGCAGAGAACTCGTTACACTAAGACCAATAAAGCGGTCTAGGTCGTGTCCTAGGTCATGTTCTAAGTCGGGTTCTCAGAAGTGTATTTAGGTCTCAAAGTGCGATGTTGGATAAGTTTTAGATAGGCTTTAAATAAACTTAGGATGAAATTGATGAAATTTAGGATGAAATTTTTAAAAGTTTTTTAAGATTTTTTTTAAGTGTGTTTTAGGTTCCAGTTTTTAATTGCTCAGCCTAAGGGCTGACGGGTTGTAAAACCCAACAACGGAGGAAGTCAGATGGCCAAGAAGAAAGCCGCAAAGAAAGTTGCCAAAAAATCAGTAAAAAAAGCTGCACCAAAAGCGGCCGCTACCAAAAAAGCTGCACCAGCTAAGAAAGCTGCGAAAAGCACTGGCAAACGAAAAGCGAATGCCGCTTTCATGAAGCCCCTCACTCCAAGTTCTGCTTTGGCAGCCGTTATTGGCGCCTCGCCAATTCCACGCACACAAGTTGTTAAAAAATTGTGGGATTATATCAAAAAAAATAAACTCCAAGACGAGCGCAATCGTCGCAACATCAATGCGGATGACAAATTGAAAGCGCTGTTTGGCAAAGCCACTGTTTCTATGTTTGAAATGACTAAAATCGTTAGCAAACATTTGAAATAGATCCTCATCCAGAACCTCATTCTTAGAGGTTCGCTGGAAGCCCCCGCTGGTCAACACGGGGGTTTTTTAGTTTCAGGCCGGGTGCAATCGAGCTTTGGGGTGGGCCGGGTGGATTCTTTCTCATTTCACCAAATTCTGACCTGGTGGGGCCCTCGAAAGCCTTCTGCCCCTCCGCCAAAATCTTTTAAAGATGGACGTCTGAAGGGCCCCTCTGGTAGACCTCTATCCTGTGAAATCCATAGTGCCTCTCTCTCCAGACGAAGTGAAAAAGATGACTCGTGCTTGCCGATTGGCGGCCGAGACTTTGAACCATATTGAAAAATACTTAAAAATTGGTCAGACCACGGAAGAGATCAATCAGATCGTGCATGACTACACTCTTCGCAATGGGGCGGTGCCGGCGCCTCTGGGCTACAAAGGTTTTCCAAAATCGGTTTGCACCTCCGTCAACTCAGTGATTTGCCACGGAGTTCCCGACGCTGTGACGGTGCTTAAAGATGGCGACATTATCAACGTGGATGTGACCTGCAAGCTCGATGGTTTTTTTGGCGACACCTCTCGCACGTTTTTAATCGGCAACGTTTCAGAGACGGCCAAAGACCTGGTGCAGACGGCCCACCAAGCCATGATGAAAGGGATCGAAGCCATCACTCCGGCGGGCACGACGGGTGACATTGGTTTTGAAATTCAAAAATTCATCACCCGCAAAGGCTACACGGCTGTTCGCGAAATCGGCGGGCACGGAGTCGGTCGCAATTTTCATGAAGAGCCCTTCGTTCCCTCTTATGGCAAGCGCGGTAAACTTGATCGCCTCGTTCCGTTTCACTGCATCACCGTCGAACCGATGGTCAATCAAGGGACCGAAGAGATCATCGAGTACGACATTCCGGGATCTTTGATTAAATATTATCTGACGGCCGATGGACTCCTCTCGGCTCAATTTGAACACACTGTTTTAGTGACCGACACCGGCTACGAAATTTTGACCCAAGCTTAAATTCATCACTTATTTCTTAACCTCTTTAAGGAGAATCATGAGAACGAGCAACGAAACCAATCAAGGAAAGAATATGAAAAAGAAACCCGTTCAAACGGTCAAGGCCACGAGCATAGCCACACGAGCGGCTGTTGACTATCGCGTTTGCAAAGAAGCGATGGAAAATCCAAAAGTTTTTGAAGAATTGGCTCGCTGGGGCCGTGAAGAGATCAAGATTGCTGAAACAGAAATGCCGGGCCTGATGGCTTTGCGCAAAGAGTACGGCAAGTCGCAGCCGCTGAAAGGCGCCCGCATCGCCGGCTGCCTCCACATGACGATTCAAACAGCGGTCCTGATTGAAACTTTGGTTCACCTTGGTGCCAAAATTCGCTGGTCATCTTGCAATATCTTTTCAACTCAAGATCACGCCGCCGTGGCCATCGCCGCCGCTGGAATTCCCGTCTATGCGTGGAAGGGCTTGAGCGAAGAAGATTTCACCTGGTGCATCGAGCAGACCATCACTGGTTGGGGAAAAGAAGGTTACAACCTGATTTTGGACGACGGTGGCGATTTGACGAACATGATGCACGAGCCTCGCTTTGCCAAAGAATTGAAAAACATCATTGGTCTTTCTGAAGAAACCACCACCGGGGTTCACAATCTTGAAAAGCTTCTTCGCGACGGAAAATTGAAAGTTCCTGCGATCAACGTCAATGACTCTGTGACAAAATCTAAATTCGACAATCTTTACGGCTGCCGAGAATCACTGGCAGATGGTATCAAGCGCGCCACAGATACAATGCTCGCGGGCAAAGTTTGTGTGGTGGCTGGTTTCGGCGATGTGGGCAAAGGCAGCGCGCACTCATTGCGGGCTTATGGCGCTCGCGTGTTGATCACAGAGATCGATCCGATCTGTGCTCTGCAAGCTGCGATGGAAGGCTACGAAGTGACAACAATG
Source organism: uncultured Pseudobdellovibrionaceae bacterium (assembly GCA_937900305.1). Taxonomy (GTDB): domain Bacteria; phylum Bdellovibrionota; class Bdellovibrionia; order Bdellovibrionales; family Bdellovibrionaceae; genus CALCCV01. The sequence continues at coordinate 9,441 of CALCCV010000194.1, forward strand.
GATGAAGCGGCCCCTTTGGCTGACATTTTTGTTACGGCCACTGGTTGCTGCGACATCATCACACCCAAACATTTCGAAAAGATGAGAAACAACGCCATCGTCTGTAATATTGGTCACTTTGACATCGAAATCGATATGGCCTGGTTGAATAAAAACAGCAAAATGCGCGAAGTGAAACCACAAGTGGACATTCACACGATGAAAAATGGTCGCCAAGTGATCGTGTTGGCGAAAGGTCGCTTGGTCAACTTGGGTTGCGGTACTGGTCATCCTTCCTTCGTGATGTCGAATTCGTTCACCAACCAAGTTTTGGCCCAGATCGAGCTTTTCACGAATCGTGACAAGTACGAAGAGATCGACGTCTATCGCTTGCCAAAACACCTTGACGAAAAAGTGGCGGCCTTGCACCTCGAAAAAATCGGCGTGAAGCTGACGAAGCTGTCGTCTAAACAATCGAAGTACTTGAGCCTCGATACCGAAGGTCCTTACAAGCCTGAACACTACCGATATTGATTTTATCGGATCCGAAACCGAGATTTATTTTGTAAGCCTCCAGCGTTAAAACTGGGGGCTTTTTTTTAAAAGATTTTTTAGATTTTGCGGGGCAGGTTGATAAATCCCATATAAGCCCTGAGCTCTTCAATGCTTTCGCGAATGTCATCCAGCGCGCGATGATGATTCGCCTTTTTGTATTCATAGCCATAGACGTTGCGGAGAATGATCTTCCACGACGAAACATCCAGCATGCGATAGTGCAATTTTTTCGAAAGTTTTAAAAAGTACTTATCTATAAAAAGGCGATCTTGGGTGATGGAATTTCCAGCCAAGATCGGTTTTTCGCGGCCGTCGGGGAAGTGTTTTTTTACGAGATCCAACAACTTCAGCTCTGACATCTCGGGCGACATACCGCCAGGAATTTTGGCAAGCAGGCCTGAGCGCGAATGGTGATCGCGATTCCAATCGTCCATGTGATCGAGATATTCTTGAGGTTGATTCACAACGGTTTCAAAGCAGTCGAGTTCTTTGAAGTTGAGATCGGTGACGATGGCGGCGATCTCAATAATCACTTCTTGATTCACATCCAAGCCCGTCATTTCTAGATCGAGCCAAAATAACTTTTCCACGGGAGTTCCTTGCTGAGCGGCTTCAATTCAACTTCGAACGGGAACGGCTTTCTTTAGCGCCACACCGAGTTCGAGAGCCTTTCTCACAGTAGTCACAAGGGTCTCTTCCGTCCAGGGTTTTTCGATGATCCCGAAGGCGTTGAGGGCCTCTGCTTCGGCATACAACTGGCGGCTGCCATAGCCAGTGTGAATGACAAACGGGGTGTCGCGACCGCGATGGCGCAGCCACCTGAGCACATCCAGCCCCGATTTCTTCGGCATGCGTTCATCCGATAGAATCGCCTCGAAGGATTGACTCTCAAGCTGGCTGATCGCTTCGGCACCGTTGGCGGCCAGGACAATTTCAGACGCTTCGTTCTCGAGAAGAGTCACCAGCACATCGCGCAGATCTGGCTCATCATCGATCACGAGTAATCGTCCCTTGGTCATTGCTGCTCCTCCCAAGTGCACTGATAGCACAGCTGGTGAGGATGTAAATTGAGCATTTCTTGAACTCGGCATTCTTCACAGATCAATTTTGCATGATATTGAGGCGATACTTCGAAATTTCCCGAGTCTGGCGCAGAGCAAAGTGTTGCACGAAGAAAAGGTTTGTCAGAGTTCAATTTTTTGCATAGTTTTGGTGGCTCTTCCAGTTCTGCTCGTGGCTCAACTGCGTTTTTAGAAACGGCCTCAAGCAAAGTTTTGGAAGCGTCTCAAAAATTCGGGGTGGTAGTTAAGTTGGTTATAACGTCCGCCTGTCACGCGGAAGGCCGCGGGTTCGAGTCCCGTCCACCCCGCCATTTTCACCCAAATCTAACTTGGGTGTGCTCCCTGGGATAGGCGTGACAGCCCCAGGATTTGAACTATCAAACCGAGATCTGAAACTGAGATCTGAAATTAAGAGTGGGCATTACCAATCCAAGATAAAAAATTGAAATAGAAAAATGTGATCCATGCTCATCGGCGATGAGTAGGAGGCCCTCGCATGCCTAAAGTTCGAGAAAACTCTCACGATCATGAGTGCTGGTTATACTTAAGCGAGCCACTGCTCCCACTGAATGGATTCCCGATCCAGATCAACAAATGGCAGAACGGCCGATTTGAGATAGGGATCAGCCTCTAGGATCAAAAGGACCGCACGCATTTGGACTGAGGGGTTTCTAGCTTGTGATTGGATTGAAAAAATTTGTGACATATTTGACTCCGTTTGAAATTTTGGTTTTTAGTTTTTTTGATTGGGGTTTGTGAGCAGTCGCGAGGGCCGCGAGCCACTGACACCTTTAAAACTAGCGCTTCAAAAGCGCGGGCCAGCGATCGATCCGGTGGCGAATCTCATCGGCAAAAATCAAATTTAAGAAATCAATCCACCTGGTTCTTGTTCAAAGTACAATTTTCCAACAGCAAAAAGAACTTCAATTTCAAAGGGAAGAGTTTTCCCTTCAGAGGCAAGAAATTGCACGAAGTGCTGATGCCCAACAAAAAACTTCAGATTCGTTAAAACAACAAAATGATTATTTAGAGGCCGAAAAATTTGAAAATAGATTTTTTCGTTTGGTCCGGCTTCATAGGGAAAACGTCAATGAAATGAAGTTGGGTGAAACTTCAGGTTCGAAGATTTTTGTCCTACTCATAAGAGAATTTAGAGAAATTCTGAGAGTTGTAAATAGAATTGCAGAAGAACGAAAAATTTCGTTGGAGCAACTGCTTATGCCTAGGGTACGTCCGTTTCTACGTCTGGATTCCCGGGAAGAGCTACCCACCGTATTTCTTCGGGAATTAAGGAACTCGAGACTTTGCGTCAAACTCTAACAAGTTGGAAAAAGGAAATCTTAAACTTTTCGACGATCGGTTAACAAACCGCAGTTTGGAATTGTGATGTCTACGCCATCGAATTCAACTTAAGTCAAAGGTCGAACATCGGGTGGGGGAATAAGCACAACGGCTAATCCGGAACCTAAAAAATTGCGGCCAGATCTCTGACCGCAGTTTTCCTCAGATGTCCTGAAGCATTACTTTTCTTAATACATCACGGCTGAACCATTGCAAATTAACCGCCCATTGATGGCAAACCCCACGGATTTTTAGGTTGTTCCATTTTGAATGTACACTGGACGGTTTGCTTAGGTTGCTGGGATTGCTCGGGAACCTTAGCAAAAGTTAACGTTGCAGCTATTGCAGCGTCGTATCGATACATTTCCTGATAAACGTTTAGAAGATTTAAACTGGCATATTTCATCGGAGTCATTCTGCGCTTATCAGCTTTTTTTGCGGGAACTCCGCCTGCGAGAATTTTGCTCGGGATGAAAAGGTCTATTTGATAATCAACAGCGCTTCCGTAATCAGTTTTTTTAAGAGCCGGGGACGGCTTGGACAAAACGACTCCGTTGTCTTCGTCTTCTCCTGTAATGATTTCTCCTGGCAAAGCGAGCTCATATGTTTCGTTTTCTGTCCAAGGAAAGGAAATTTTGAGATTGTTGTCACCCGTGCAAGTCACCGAGTACTTTTCGGCAAAACTGAGGTTTGAGAAAAGAAGCGCGAACAATACGACAACTTTCTTATTCAATAGCAAATTCATTTGGTGTCCTTTCTAAAAGACAAAATTTAGGGATGCCTTAGATCGTATTGCACAAGGCATGCCCTGAATTCGTAGGTCTTTTCTCGGATTTATCGTTGTTTGGCAGAATATGAGGGGGGGCTGCGCTTCCTGCTCGACATGTGGCTAAGAACTAGACGTTCATGCTGCATCGGCACGGCAACCTAGGATCTTGCTTACATCTCACTGAAGACGGAGTATATTTTGCCTTCGTATTCACGAGGGTTTTTTGGTCTAATGACTACCTGTTGAACTGAACTCAAAAAAGATCCGCTACATCTTAGAAGCAGAATCGTTCGCGCAGAGTTTCTCAGGTAGATCCATTCTAGCAACGTTTCTGGCTCGGCTGCCGATCTCGAAGACTGGGATCAAACGTTCGATCGAGGACTCACGAAGCCGAAACTTCGAGAGCTTGCATCGCACTCGTTCGTCGAGAATAACGAAAATCTTTTGATCCTTGTGAAAACTGGCGAAGGTAAAACGCATCTTGCTGTCGCCATCGGCAGACGCTTGTGTGCCGACGGGATCTCGACACTGTTCATGCCGACAAACTTCTTGTTCGAAGAAGTTCTGGCCGCACGTGCTCAAGGAAAATACTTGGCGCTCGTGAAACGCCTGAGCGCAGTAAAAGTACTCTTGCTCGACGACTTCGGGCTTCGCAACTACACGCACGAGGAGGCTTGCGTGCTCGTCGACTTGCTCGAGGATCGACACCGTAAAGGCTCCGTCATCGTAACGAGCCAGGCCGATCCTCGTGGCTGGGGAAAGTTGTTCGAAGATCCTGTGATCGCCGAAGCAATCGTCAACCGACTCGAGCATCCAAGTCAGCGATTGAACTTGAAGGGCGGAAGCTACCGGGACAAATTACAACCGAAGGTCCCGTCAGTGAAAAAACTTGCCGTCGAAAAAATGCTCAACTAAATATCACGTCGCTGACGCTCCGGTGGTGCACTCCTGCGAAATTACCCGGTGCACTTCGATGAAATCACCCACGTATGTCTTATATTAAAAAAGGCCTGCACCAGAGCGGCGCTCCAGTTGGTTGTCGATGGAGAGCAGCAACGGCGGCGTTAGATTTTAAAATCTCAGACATCACTGAGTCAGTGTTGCCTAATGATCTTGAAAAATAGTTGTCGACGTTTGCCCACGATGTTTGATCCATCTCACCCCCTAAAAACACATACCTCAAATTTTTTAAATGGTCCAAAACGTAATCTTTGAAAGTTGGCGGGCTATCATTTATCACCTGGCTTGCCGCTCAGCGCGAAAAATGGCAGTGCTATC
>CALCCV010000195.1 GCA_937900305.1 uncultured Pseudobdellovibrionaceae bacterium
ACGACGCTCTTCCGATCTATACGATTTTTAGCAATTCTTCATTTCCAAGCTCGGTCAAAAGTGGCCCTTCTCCACCCTCAAGAATCTCTTGTGACAAACTTTGTTTAGATTCAATCAGAGCGTCGATTTTTTCTTCTAAAGTCCCCTTACAAATGAACTTATGGACCAGGACATTTTTCTTTTGCCCAATTCGAAATGCCCTATCAGTGGCTTGATTCTCGACCGCTGGGTTCCACCAACGATCAAAGTGAATAACATGGGATGCCGCCGTCAGATTGAGACCGGTGCCACCGGCCTTAAGCGAGAGGACAAAAAATGGCGGTCCGCCGTCTTCTTGAAATCTTCCAACCATCTCTTGGCGCTTCTTTATCGGAACCTCGCCATGGAGTACAAGGCCTTGCTTCTTAAAAATGGATTCTAAGAACTCACTTAAAGGGTCCGTGATTTCCTTGAACTGCGTAAACACTAGAACCTTCTCCTGCTTTTCTGCAATGGTCTCGCAGAGCTCCCGAAGCCTTCGGAATTTACCGCTCTTCTCGGGCAAAAACTCTGAGTCTTTGACGAATTGAGAGGGATGATTGCAGATCTGTTTAAACCGCATGAGATAAGATAAAATAATCCCTCTGCGCTTTATGCCATCAGTCGCCTCGATGTCGCGGGCAAGGGTTTCAACGGATCTTTGGTAGAGTGCCACTTGTGCTTGGGAGAGTTGGCAAAACGATTTGAGTTCGGTCTTATCCGGAAGGTCGGTAATCACAGACTTGTCGGTTTTGAGTCTTCGCAAAATGTAGGGGCGAACAAGGCTTCGAATATGGGGGTAGGGACTATCTCCTGACTTAACTTTCTTTTTAACAAAAGTTTCAAAATTTTTGCTCGATCCTAGCAGGCCCGGCGATATAAAATCAAACAGCGACCAGAGGTCAGAAAGACTATTTTCAACAGGTGTTCCCGTGAGCGCAATCTTATGTGCGCTCGATAGAGCTTTGATGGTCTTGGTCTGTTTTGCCGAAGGGTTCTTAATGGCTTGGGCCTCATCTGCAATGAGCAAATCCCATTTGATTTCGGCTAGCCACTCCACACGGCCAAGAGAGCCATAGGTCGTAATCGCTAAATCAAAACTCAAATCAGTGGGCTTTTGGTAACCTTGCCCTGCAGGGTGGACAACCCAATAGCGAAGCGAAGGCGCAAAGCGACTGAGTTCCGCTTTCCAATTGCCTATCAATGAGGCCGGCACCACGAGGAGGGCTTTGCCGTCGCCTTTTGATCCTTGCTGTTTAAGCAATAGTAGAGAGATTACCTGAATCGTCTTCCCAAGACCCATGTCGTCGGCCAGTATGGCTCCCAATTGCATTTGGTTAAGAAGCCAGAGCCACTGCACACCCCGTCGCTGATAGGGCCTTAAACTTGCGCTCAGATGCCGATCTAGGATTTTTTCAATCTTGGAATCCATCTCAGGATCTTGAATCTGCTTTAGACTAACCGAGAGCCATTCACCGGATAGGACTCGCACTGATGCTTTCGTGTCATCTTCGACAGCGCCAAGTGCTCCGCTGTCAACCCCAGAGAGCATTCGCATTCCTTCGGCAAACGTAAGCCCATTATTTTTGACTGACTTAGCAACCGTCTTCCACTTTGACAAAATGTCTGACAGCTTTTCTTTATCGACCTCAACCCATTGCCCTTTAAAAAAGACCAGATTTTCGCCGCGGCTTAAGAGATCTTCAATGTCTTTGGCACTCAGCTCATCTTCTTCCAACATAACTGACATCGAAAAATCAAGAAGCGCATTAAAACCAATTCCACTTGGGGTTTTCTCGCCAATGCGGATTGCCACTTGAGGACGATTGCCTTGCTTTGCACGCCACCAGTTTGGAACTCTAACCGCGATTCCAGATTTCTCAAAAATCGGAACGTCCTTTAAAAACTGGTAAGTCTCTTTCGGCGTCCAGGCAAGGGTGTGATAAATATCGCCCGTATCAATACAATCTTTAATAAAGGCACTTTCTTGTGAAGCTTTCTGAAGTGGCGATAGCAGGCGAAGCAATATATTTTTCTGTTTTAAGCCAGCGTACTCTTCAAGTGCGCGACTTAAAGGAAGATGCTGCGCTTTTCCAGCTTTAGATATTTCATGAGCGTAGGTTGCTAAAAATGCAAATGGAGTCTCCTCAGACTTTTTGTTTTCGGCCAAATGAAAACAAACCCGACCTAACAAGTTCCAAGCTGAATGGCGCTCGGAAAAATAAGCTGGAATTGACTTTCTAGACTCGGTAATTTCAATACGAAGAGCTTCTTCGAGCGCACCCCAGAGAGTCGTAAGGCTCTCTCTATTGAGATACTCGCCGCCCTTCATTGGCGGTACAGTCAGCAGGAGGCGATCTATGTCTTCAGTAGGCAATTCGATTGCGACTGGGTTTATTGTTATATCTCGAGCTTCTAAGTCGGGTGTTGCTATAAAATAGGATAAATAAAGGCGCGAAAAGTTTTTCCAATAAGAAAGAGCATCCTCAGTAGATTCACCCTCTGCGCCTTCGAGAAATAACAGTCCGTGCCCGGAACCTTTTTCGAAGGCCCGATTGAGAGAAGAAAGCTCTAGTTCCTCTCCCTCAAGGTGTAGTCTTCCAGAGGGAGACACGACAATAGTCAGCATCGAAAAAGCGTCCCTAATATTTAACAGTTA
>CALCCV010000196.1 GCA_937900305.1 uncultured Pseudobdellovibrionaceae bacterium
CCGATCTGATGAAGGCAAAGTTCGCATGAAACTCAAAGCTGAGTTGTCAGACATCTTAAGTCCCTCTGAATTTCCGGGCATCAATGATCCAGATTTTTTTCCATTTCGATTTGCCGAAACTGGTCCGACGGTGATCATGGTGGTCGGAGTGAATGGGGCAGGCAAAACCACCACCATCGGAAAATTGGCGGGAAAGTTTGCCAATCACGGACTCAAAGTTTTGGTGGCAGCCGGTGACACGTTTCGTGCGGCTGCAAGTCAGCAGCTTCGCACCTGGACCGAGCGAGCCCAAGTGGAAATTTTTTCTCCAGAGGGAGTCAGTGATCCTGGCGCTGTGGCTTTCGACGCCGTTCAAAAAGCGAAAGCCCAGGGCTTTCAAATGGTGATCATCGATACCGCCGGTCGCCTTCACACCCAAGCTCCGTTGATGGAGGAGTTGAAAAAAGTGAAGCGGGTGATGACCAAAGTGATGCCCGAAGCTCCCCATGAAACCTGGATTGTTCTCGATTCCAATTCCGGCCAAAATGCCCTCATCCAAGCTCGACAATTTCACGAAGCGGTTCAATTGACGGGTGTCATTTTAACCAAACTCGACGGCTCTGCCAAAGGCGGTGTTGCGTTTGCGATCTCGCACGAGCTCAAGCTTCCAATCTGCTGGATCGGTGTCGGCGAAAAGGTCGGCGACCTTCGCGTTTTCAACCGCACAGAATTTGTCGACAGTCTTTTTCCCGAAAACTGACACTCCGAATTTCTGAGTCCAAAAAATCGGTACTCCAAATATATGTAAGGTCCTTTTCGCTGTTGAATGAGTCGACACCTGTAGGCCAAAATCTGGCCCGATCGAGCTGTTCCAAAATGATAGATCGATATATGCGTTATAAATGTGGCGAAGTTTCTGCATTTCTCTATTTCGAATGGGCTGATTTCAGCCAAATTTAATCTGTATTTTTATGGAGGACCGAAATGAAGAAAAATGTAACATCGTCGGCGCAGGCTTTGCTTGTAGGTATGACCGTATTGAGTCTTGGAGCAAATCAAGCTTTTGGATTGGCTTTGAATTCTAAAACACAGAGTCAATTCAGCAATCCCGTTGGCCAGCAAAATTCAACTACGCTAGCTCAGGATCAAGCTATAAATAGCTCGATTGGCGCGGTTTTGGATATCCCATTCTTCTTCACGGTACCCCTTGCGACAATGCTTAAAATGCCTGACGCCGTGTCTGGAAATAAATCTGCTTCGGTAAAAAACCCCGCGGTGGTAGTGGATTACGTTCAGAATCCAACCGCTCCGAAAGCGAATCAAATTGGATTGCGAATCATTGGCGTGAACGGAAATGCTTCACGTGATGATGGCTCTCTCGCGCTCGCGGATTCCGGCATGATCGAAACCGGCGATTTGATTTTGAGCTTTCGCAAAGAGTGGAATCGCACTCTTCGCTACTCCCACATTCAATTAGGGTTGAGTCACGCCGGTGTTGCTTACAAAGACGATTTGAACGGAAAAACAGATTTGTACAATATGGATATGCCGATGGATAAATTGACAGTCGGTTCCGACAATCGTTTGACTGCACCTCACTATCTTCCCCGAAATCCTTCTGAACATCCTGAAGATGGGCCTCAGACCCTTTTGCATGTGTTGCGGTTGAAAGATATGAAAACACCCAAGCAAAAGGCTAACATTCTATCATGGATTAAGCTTTTGAAAAATTCTAATGCTTACGGTTCTAAAATGTTTTTCAAAAAAGATTACGCAGATCCGAACTACGATGCTTCTCAACCTAATAAATTGAAGTTCGTCGGTGATATTGCCCGGCTTGCAAAAGGGCAATACATTCAGGGTTCTGTAAATGTGTATTGTTCTGAGTTTGCTTGGTCACTGTTGAGCCTCAGAAATTGCGATCCGGCGACTATTAATTTGTCTGAAGAAACACCATCTTGTATTTCCAAAACGTTTGAGCCAATGCCTATAGTTGGCGATGCGATGGACACTCCTGCCGGCCACCTCGCAGGTATGGCCGACGGCCCTTCGATCATCTTGGATGCTATGAATATTCATTTGGTTGACCGTACAAACAAAATTAAAAAAGAAGTTTTTGAATCGGCTAAAGGTGCCGGCAAAAATATCTCGTCTGGTCATAAAGAAGTTGAACAAGGCCTCTTGGAAAGTAATCCAGAGTTCTACTCGGACTTAGCCAAATATTACGACCTTTCTGATAGCGCTTTGAACTCATCACAAGAAGCAATACCGGCTCGAATGGGTTATCGAGGAGGCTTCAATGGGACACAAAAATT
>CALCCV010000197.1 GCA_937900305.1 uncultured Pseudobdellovibrionaceae bacterium
CGTGTTCAACCAATGAAATCATCAAACCCTTAAAAAGAGCTTCTCGTGCACCCCGTGGGCGAGAAAAATACTTTGTACTCCGTCTATGCGAACTCATCTTAAACCTCGTTACTGCTGTTCACGTTTTTGGGGGGGAGTATTCGGATCCCACCCTGGAGGCGGCCAACCCTCGATTTTCATGCCCAGGCCTAATCCCATCTCTGACAAAATCTCTTTGATTTCATTCAAAGACTTACGGCCAAAGTTTTTAGTTTTTAGCATCTCTGCTTCTGACTTAACAACCAACTCACCAATGTAACGAATGTTTGCATTTTTCAAACAATTCGCACTCCGCACAGATAACTCCAAGTCATCCACTGAGCGAAATAGATTCTCATTCAAACTCGTCGAAGATGAACCTTTCATCTCCTCTTTTGGCTCCATCGCTTCATCAAATGTCAGAAACACTTGAAGCTGCTCTTTCATAATCTTAGACGCCAACGACACGGCTTCCTCAGGTTTCAACGAACCATCAGTCCAAACTTCTAAGGTCAGCGCATCATAATCTGTACGCTGTCCGACTCGAGCATTCGAAACAATGTAATTTACTTTTTTTACCGGACTATAGAGAGCGTCTAAAGCAATGTATCCCGTAGAAAGCTCACTTTCACGATACTCAACCGGTTGGTAGCCCCGACCAAAGCTCACCACAATCTCAGCATTAAAAGTCGCATTCTGCCCCAATGTCGCTAAAACCTGTGAAGAATTAATAACTTCAATTTTATTATTGGTTTGAATATCCGCAGCAGTAACAACCCCTGGGCCCTTTTTATTGATGCGAAGCACCTGTGGCTCAGACGTGTACTGCTTGAAACGAATTTCTTTAAAGTTCAACATGATGTCTGTCACATCCTCTTGAACATCAGGCAACGTAGAAAACTCATGCAAAACACCATCGAGCTTCACCGCTGAAACAGCTGATCCCATCATAGAGCTCAACAGAATTCGACGCAGAGAGTTCCCTAGCGTCACGCCAAAGCCTCGCTCTAACGGACGAATAATAAAACGAGTGTAATCATCACGTTGATTCTCTTTATCAACTTCAAAACCTTTCGGTTTGATCATGTCTCGCCAAAATTTATAATAGTGCTCTTGCATCTTTACCACCTCAAGCTGCTTATCTGGAGTAATATTCAACAACCATATTCTCTTCAGAGACAACAGAAATTTCCTCGCGATTAGGCAAGTCCTTCACTGTCCCTTTAAAGGCAGCATGGTCAGCTTCCAACCACGCCGGAACACTTCGACGAGCCACAGATTGAACAGCCGACTGAATTCGCACCTGCTCACGACTTGTAGAAGCCACCTCAACTACATCACCTTTTCGGACAATGATGGAAGGGATGTTCGTGCGTTTCCCATTCACCAGAATGTGATTGTGCTTAACAACCTGGCGGGCCTCTCGTCGAGAATTTGCAAAACCCAACGAATAGACCACGTTATCAAGTCTCGTCTCCAAGAATTTTAAAAGGGCCGTGCCTGTCAATTCCTTAGAACGCGCAGCCTCCACAAAGTATTTATGAAACTGTTTTTCAGAAACTCCATAGTATCGCTTTGTCTTCTGCTTTTCCCGCAATTGCAAAGCAAACTCAGAAAACTTCAATCGACTCTGTCCATGCTGCCCAGGAGGATAAGGCCGACGCTCAAAAGCACATTTATCAGAGAAACAACGATCACCCTTCAAGAAGAGCTTCATGTTCTCGCGACGGCACAGCTTACATACACTGTCTTTTACATTACTCACACATCACCTCAAAAATTAAATTCGGCGTCGCTTAGGCGGACGGCAACCATTGTGCGGAATCGGAGTTACATCTTTCAGCGAACTGATTCGCATTCCAGCAGCTGCTAGAGCACGAATGGCAGGCTCACGACCAGCACCAGGACCTTTCAAAAAAACATCTACCGTTCGCATTCCAGCTTCCATCGCCTTTTTTGCAGCGTCTTCAGCAGCCACCTGAGCCGCAAATGGAGTGCCTTTACGAGATCCTTTGAAACCCAAGTGACCTGCCGAAGACCAAGCAACGGTGTCGCCAGCGGGGTCCGTCATAGTCACAATGACATTGCCAAATCCAGCTTGGACAAAACATTTGCCAGTAGGAACATTTCGTTTGGTTTTCTTTTTAGGAGCCTTTTTTTCAGTTGTCATAGTTCCTCATTCAAACTTGCAGTCAACAAGTCTTAAACTGCCTTTTTCTTATTAGCCACTGTCTTCTTAGGACCCTTGCGAGTTCGAGCATTCGAACGAGTACGCTGTCCACGAACTGGCAGACCTTTGCGGTGACGAGTGCCGCGAAAGCAATTCAAATCCATCAATCGTTTGATAGATAAGCCAACCTCACGCCGAAGATCGCCTTCAACTTTATAGTTTTGTTCGATGATAGAGCGAATTTTCGCAATCTGTTCATCGGTCAGCGTGTCCGTACGCTGCTCTGCTGGAATTCCAACTCTCTCACAGATGAAACGCGAGCGAGGGATACCAATACCAAAAATGTAAGTGAGAGCTATCTCAATTCGCTTATTTCTGGGAAGGTCAACACCCATTACACGAGCCATAACTAACCCTGCCTTTGCTTATGCTTAGGGTTTTCGCAAATTACACGAATAACACCTTTGCGCTTGATCACTTTGCATTTGTTGCAAATCTTCTTCACAGAAGGACGTACTTTCATAAAAACCTCAGGCTATGAACCTCGCATCGCTATCATCGCGAACGAAATTTGTCCATATAAATACATTCAATAATTTTTAAAAATCCTGACATCTCAACGAGAAATCAGTCTTTACCACTTAGCCTCAAAATCTCTTCAAAAACTAACTTTTCCTCACGATCTCCCCGCACTTCCACTGACAAGTTCAAGTTGTCATAATAGGAGCGAAGAGGAGCCGTAAATTCCTGATACTTTTCAAGTCGATTAGCAATCACACTCTCCTGGTCATCAGGCCTGTGAACCAACGGACTGCCACACAAATCACAAACTCCCGAAACTTTGGGAGGCTTGGAATCAATATGGTAAACAGCACCACATTTGCTACAAACTCGCCGACCAACTAGCCGACTCAGCAGCACTTTATGATCCACAATTAAGAACAGTGCCAAATCAATCGGTTTCGACACACTCTCTAAAACAATTTGAAGGGCTTCCGCCTGCTTCACAGTTCTAGGGAATCCATCCAAAATAAAACCCTGTGAACCCAGCCCTTGTAGAACCTCTTTGACCATTCCAATCGTAATGTCATCAGGAACTAAGTCACCACGATCCAAAAATCCCTTAGCTCGCAATCCCAACTCTGTTTTGTTAGAAATTGCATTCCGAAACAAATCCCCAGAGCTAATGTGTTTAATCCCATACTGATCCACCAGCTTAGCAGACTGCGTACCTTTGCCGGCACCAGGAGCTCCAAAAATGATCAGATTCAAAACCGCACCCTTTGGCTACGCACCCGAACGCCCTTCATCATGCCTTCATATCTCTGGGTCAAGCGATAAGACTCAATTTGTTGGGCAGTATCTATGGCGACGCCAACAAGAATCAACAGCGAAGTGCCACCAAAATAAAATGGCACATTGAACATATTTGTGAAGAGACCTGGAAGAATACAAACCGCGCTCAAATATATACAACCCAGAACATTCACGCGATCTAGAACCTTTTGGATAAATTCAGCAGTGGGTTTACCAGATCTAACTCCAGGTACAAAACCGCCATGCTTTTTTAGATTCTCAGCAACTTCATTCGGATTAAAGACAATCTCAGTATAGAAAAAAGAAAAGAACACAATCAAAGATACAAACAAAATATTAAAAACTGTTCCGTTTGGATTAAGAGAGTCTTGAAGAGATCGCAACCAAGGTACCTGTACGAATTGCGCAGCAGTCGCTGGAAACATCAGTAGCGAGCTTGCAAAGATTGGAGGAATTACACCTGCAAAATTAATTTTAATTGGAAGGTGGCTCGTAGGAGTGACCATGCCTCCAGCTTGACTCACACCACGCTGAGAATATTGTATAGGAATTCTTCGCTGGGCCGTTTCCATAAAAATCACCCCAGCAATGACTCCAACCATCGCTAAAACAATGATTAGCGCAACAATAAACCGTAAATCACCAGCCTTCACCAATTCATATAGACCTTGGGCTCCAGCAGGAATAGACGCCACAATTCCGGTAAAGATGATGAGCGATGACCCATTTCCTATTCCACGCTCAGTGATCTGCTCGCCCAACCACATAATAAAGCAAGTGCCCGCAGTGAGAGTAATGATCGTCATTAACCAAAACGGCAAAATACCTACCATCGGGGCGATCACGAGTGGTCGGCCATCGGGACTCGCTTCAGAACCAAGCCAGTTTGCAATCCCATAACCTTGAACTAGAGCCAGAGCCACTGTCGCATAACGCGTATATTGAGTGATCTTTTTTCGACCATGCTCACCCTCTTTTTTTAGAGCCTCAAGATAAGGAACTGCAGAAGAGAGCAACTGAAAAATAATCGACGCGGAAATATACGGCATAATTCCAAGCGCAAAAATACTAAACTGAGAAAGGGCGCCACCAGTAAAAGTATTAAACAGTCCGAAAATACCACGACTTTGTTGAGCGAAAAACGCCGCGACCGCAGTTCCATCTACACCCGGAGTCGGCACATGAACGCCGACTCGATAGATAGCAAGCATCCCGAGAGTAAAAAGTATTCGCTTTAGCAATTCTGAGTTGATAGTCGTCGCATTTGCAGTTGCCACTACTTGATTACCTCGACCTTACCACCGGCTTGTTGAATGGACTCCTGGGCTTTCGCGCTGAACTTATGAGCTTTAATAGTCAAAGCCTTGTCCAACTTGCCATTGCCCAGCACCTTCAATGGAATATTTTTTGAGATCACCCCAGCTTTCACTAGAGATTCTGGATCGACCGTACCAGAAAACTTAGTTAGCTGACTTAAATTTACAATTTGAAATTCGTTAGCAAAATCCACATTCTTAAAACCAAACTTAGGAAGTCGTCGATGAAGAGGAGTCTGACCACCCTCAAATCCTCGGCGAATACTTCCGCCGCTTCGCTGAGTCTGACCCTTCCCACCTTTACCGGAAAAGCCACCAAGGCCCGAGCCAATACCACGCCCGACACGTTTCCTATAATGAGTAGAACCTTCTTTAGGTTTTAATTTCGACAACAAACTCATTTTACAATCTCCACATCAATCAGATGTTGAACTTTAATAATCTGGCCGCGATTTGCCGGCGTATCGTTTACCATCGCAATGCCGTGACGCTTCCGCAATCCAAGGCATCTAACTGTATCTGCCTGAGTTTGCGTACAGCCAATTAATGATCTTTTCAATGTCACTTTAAACTGTTTTGCCATAAGCTACCTCTTATGCCTCTTGCTGTTTTTGAACAGCTAATTGCAGTTGTCGGAGGCCATCCAAAGTCGCCCGAACTGCGTTATGCGGGTTTCGCGTTCCAACACACTTTGTTAAAATGTCTTTTACACCAACAGACTCTAGAACAGCTCGAACGGCACCACCAGCAATGACTCCAGTTCCAGGAGCCGCCGGTTTCATTACAACTTTGGCCGCACCAAAAGACCCAATGACCTCATGGGGAATCGTACGATTCTCTTTCAGGTTTACCTTGTAGCAACTTTTTTTAGCTGATCGACCCGCTTTACCAATCGCCTCAGGAACTTCGCCAGCTTTGCCGGAACCGAATCCAACCTCACCTAATTTGTTTCCCACAACGACCAATGCTGCAAAAGAAAAACGACGACCACCTTTGACAACCTTGGTTACACGGTTGATGGCGACCACTCGCTCTTCAAAATCTTGAAAGTTCTTTTCCACAATCTCTCCCTAAAAATAGCTAGAAGCTAAGTCCACCTTCACGCGCACCATCAGCCAAAGATTTAACTCGACCATGATATAAGTAGCCGTTGCGATCAAAAACAACACTCTTCAAGTTCTTTGCAAGAGCCTTTTTCGCAATTTCAATACCTACCCAATGTGCCAAGTCCTTGCCAGATTTGCCATCCGACTTCAATGAAGACGCTGACGCAACAATTTGTCCAGCCACATCATCAATGACTTGAGCGTACATATGTTTTCCACTGCGAAAAACACATAAACGAGGACGCTCCGCAGAACCACTCACAGTCTTGCGAATTCGAATCTTTTTTGTAAGCCTAGCTACCACCCGGGGACTCGTGTGCTTTCGAAACTTCAACTTCATCATAACTCTTACTCCACCAAACTCTAAACAGCTCTATTTACCTGCGGACTTACCAGCTTTGCGTCGAATCTTCTCACCTTGATATCGCACACCTTTACCTAGATAGGGCTCTGGAGGACGAAAAGACCGAACTTTAGCAGCAACCTGGCCGACAGTTTCTTTATTATAACCGTTGATTGTAATCAGCGTTTGTTTCTCAACCTTAATTTCTATTCCCTCTGGAATTTCAAAAACCACTGGATGACTGAAGCCCAACGAAAGCTCCAATTTTTTTCCAGCCACAGTGGCCCGATATCCAACACCATGAAGCTCTAAAGAGCGAGAAAACCCTTTTGTCAAACCATGCACTGCGTTTTGCAAAAGAGCTCTGTACATTCCGTGCATTGATTTCGCTTGCTTTGTTTCATTCGTGCGAACCAAAGTCAGTTTTTTGCCTTCAATCTGCGCAGTGATCAAAGGATTGATCTCAAAATTCATAGAGCTTTTGGCGCCCTTTACCGTGATGATATTATTACCACCAACAGTCACCTGAACTTTATCATCGAGAAATATAGGCGATCTTCCAACCCGAGACATCTTAAACTCCTCTTACCACAGTGTGCAAATTAGCTCGCCGCCGAGATTCTCAGCTTTTGCTTTGTCTCCAGTCATAATTCCATGACTAGTGCTCAGAATAGAAGTTCCCGTTCCTGAGCGAACCACTGGAATTTCAGTGGACTTCACATATAACCTTCGTCCAGGCCGAGAAGCGCGATCAATACTTTGAATAGCATGTCGACCCTCTTCATTGTAGCGAAGATAAATTCTCATCAGACCTTGCTTAGAATCGCGAGCCACCTTGAATGAGCGGATAAAACCAGCTTCCATCAGAATCTGAGCAATACCAGCTTTCACACCCGATGCTGGCAAGTCCACTTTTTCGTGTCTTGCATTACCTGCATTTCGAATCATCGTTAAAAAATCACCAATGCTATCCATCAGTACCCCTTACCAGCTAGCCTTTGTAACGCCCGGAAGCTTACCTGCCAGAGCCATTTCTCTAAATTTTATCCTGCAGAGCCCAAACTTGCGATAGTTGCCTCGAGGGCGACCAGTGATTTCGCAACGAGTGATTGCTCGGCAAGCCGAAGTGTCGCGCGGAAGTTTATTTAACTTTTCACGAGCTGCTGCTTTCACTTCTTCAGAAGCTTTAGGATTTACAGCTGTCTCGCGAAGCTCTTTCCGATAGACTCGATAGCGTTTCGAAAGAGCCTTGCGTTTATTATTTTTCATAATGCTTGATAAACGTGCCAAATCACACCTTCCTTATTTTCTAAAAGGCATTCCTAAAGCCTCAAGAAGCGCTCTACCCTCTGCATCGTTCATCGCCGATGTACAAATGGTGATGTTCATCCCTCGAACTTTATCCACTCGATCATAATTGATTTCAGGAAACACAATCTGTTCCTTCAATCCCATATTGTAATTGCCGCGTCCATCGAAGCCCTTGCTTGGCAAACCACGAAAATCGCGAACTCGAGGAAGAGCCAAACTAATCATGCGATCAATAAAGGACCACATGTGTTCTTTTCGCAATGTCACCCTGACACCCAAAGGAATTCCTTCGCGCAATTTAAAGTTAGAGATGGCTTTGCGCGCCTTAGTGATAACAGCTTTTTGACCAGTAATAGCAGTGATCTCATCAACAACGGTATTTAAAATCTTAGGGTTGGTAACAGCATCGCTGGTACAAACGCTGATCACGATTTTTTCAAGCCGCGGCACCTGCATAACGTTCTCAAAGTTCATCTTTTTCATGAGCTCTGGAACTATCTCTTCTTTGTATCGATCTTTCATTCTACTCATAACTATCCTTCTAAAACTTCAGGCTTCTAAATTACCTCAGGTGCCAAAGAAACAATCTTTACAAACTGCTTAGCTCTTAGCTCTCTCGCAACAGGACCAAAAATACGTGTACCAATCGGCTCTTTAGAAGCATTGATCAAAACTGCGGAGTTATCATCAAATCGAATGTAAGAGCCGTCGGCACGTTTCAATTTTTGAACAGTCCGGACAACTACCGCTTTAGCGACGTCACCCTTTTTAACCTTAGAGTTTGGAAGAGCGTCTTTGATGGAAACCACAATGATATCACCAATTGAAGCAAACCTTCGCTTTGAACCGCCAAGCACTTTGATGCACATAACTTCTTTTGCACCGGAGTTGTCTGCCACATTAAGCCGTGATTGCATTTGAATCATAAAATCCTCTTACCTACTAAACTCTGTTTTCTAACGTTTCGCTGTTTCTACAACTTCTGCCAAAATCCAACGCTTGGTTTTACTCAAGGGCTTGGACTCATAAATTCGGACCTTGTCACCAATTTTGGCAACTTGCTTTTCATCATGAGCTTTAAAAACCGAAGTCCGTTTTAAAAACTTTCCGTATAAAGGATGCTTGATCATACGAAAAACTTGAACGGCAATGGTTTTTTGCATTTTGTCACTGACAACTTCGCCAACCACTTCAATTCGCCGACCACGAGAGGAGATTTCGCTATTTTTATTTTCAACTGGCCTTGACATGAGCTTATCCCTTCACCCTTCGACCTACCACAATGGCAGTGTTAATACGGGCGATGTCTTTGCGAAGATTCTTGATCTCAATGGGGTTCGCAAGCTGACCGATTGAGTGTTTCATTTTTGCTTCAAAAAGATCTTTTGAAAGGGTTGCCCTTTTCTTTATCAATTCATTCACAGTCAGATCCTTAATTTCCGAGAATTTCATACCTCAGAGCTCCTACTCTCGCACCAAAAACCGAGTTTTAAACGGTAACTTATGGGCAGCTCGCAAAAAAGCTTCTTGAGCCTGTTCTTTTGTAACACCGTTCATTTCGAACAAAATTTTTCCAGGAAGGATGCGCGCCACCCAGAACTCAGGATTTCCTTTTCCGCTTCCCATTCGAGTTTCAGCGGCCTTTTTTGTAACTGGAACATTTGGAAACACTCTCAGCCACACTTTTCCACCGC
The DNA here is from genome assembly GCA_937900305.1 of uncultured Pseudobdellovibrionaceae bacterium. Lineage (GTDB taxonomy): Bacteria > Bdellovibrionota > Bdellovibrionia > Bdellovibrionales > Bdellovibrionaceae > CALCCV01. The sequence goes on from CALCCV010000197.1 coordinate 9,276, forward strand.
GCTTAATACTACGAGCAATTGCAATACGACCTGCTTCGATCTGTCGAGCAGTTAAACGACCCTCTTCGATGGCCTGCAATCCAAATTCGCCAAAATCAATGTGACAACCACGAGTGGCAAATCCACGAGCACGGCCAACGAATTGTTTTCTCCATTTGACTCGCTTAGGACTTAACACGGCCAGCCTCCTCAACCTCACGAGCGGACATCACGTCGCCCTTATAGATCCAAACTTTCAACCCAATGATGCCATAGCTCGTTGACGCCTCTGCCGTGCCGTAATCTATATCAGCGCGCAGAGTATGAAGCGGAACACTCTTTTCGTTGTACCATTCAGAACGAGCAATCTCAGCACCATCTAAGCGACCAGAAACTCTCACTTTAATTCCGCGAACGCCACCTTTGATTGCAGCAGCAATTGCTTTTTTCATAGCTCGACGCCAAGAAATTCGTTTTTCAAGCTGAATGGCGATACTTTCCGCAACTAATTGGGCCTCAACATCAGGCTTACGAACCTCTTGAATACTCAAAAAAACATCATTCGTTGTCAGAGATTGAACATCGGCTTTCAGCGCATCAATGCCCGTTCCCTTTTTACCAATCACGACCCCAGGTTTGGCCGTAGATATAATAATTTTTACTTTTTTTGCTGCTCGCTCAATTTCAATCTTTGCAATCCCCGCATGCCGAAGCTTACCCTTTAGGTAATTTCGCAGCTTCACATCTTCATGCAAATTTTCGTAATACTGTGCTCCTTTGGCATACCAACGAGAGTCCCAAGTTCGAATCACCCCAACTCGAAAACCGATTGGATTAACTTTTTGTCCCACAGTTACCTCTCCGCCAAAATTACATTAAGATGGCTGGTTTTCTTTCGAATTCCATATGCTCGCCCCTGTGCGCGAGGGCGGAAGCGCTTCAATACTGGACCCTGATCAACCCAAATCGCCTTCACAACCAACGCATCAACATCACGTGTTTTTTGATACTCCGCATTAGCGACGGCAGACTCGATTAACTTCTTAAACAATCCACCAGATTTCTTATTCAAAAAAATGAGTGACTTGAGAGCCTCTTCGACCGATTGGCCACGGATAACATCCGCTACCAATCGCGCCTTCTGGGCGCCCACTCTGGCAAAATTTAGAGATGCTTTGAATTCCATCGTCTATTCCCCTTATTTCTTGGCCGGCGCTCCAGCAGCCGGTTGAACTTTTTTCTCAGCATGACCCGAGTAAGTTCTCGTTGGTGCAAACTCACCATACTTGTGACCAATCATGTTTTCTGTCACATAGACTGGAACAAACTTCTTTCCGTTATGGACCGCGAAGGTCAATCCAACGGTTTCAGGAAGAATAGTGGACCTACGTGACCAAGTTTTTATGACTTTCTTGTCACTCTTTTCGATCGCAGTTTCAATCTTCTTCATCAAGTGATGATCTACAAATGGACCTTTTTTAATTGATCGAGCCACAGTTTACCCTCACGCCTATTTTCTACGTTTAATGATTGAGTAGTTAGTTCGCTTATTCTTACGCGTTTTATAGCCTTTGCATGGCTGACCCCAAGGAGTTACGGGATGATGGCCTTTACCAACACCCTCACCACCGCCGAGTGGATGATCTACAGGATTCATAGCCATACCGCGCACTCCCGGTCGAATACCTCTCCATCGCGAGCGACCAGCTTTTCCTAGCGAAATATTTTCGTTATCTGTATTACCAACCTGCCCAATAGAAGCTCGGCACTTCGAAAGAATTTGCTTCATCTCACCAGAAGGCATTCGAATTTGACAATATTGCTCGCCCTTACCAGCAAGCACCGCGCCCGCGCCCGCACCTCGACAGATCTGCCCACCTTTACCCGGACGAAACTCAACATTGTGAATGGTCGTACCGACGGGTATAGCCCAAAGAGGAAGGCTATTTCCAGGCTTGATATCCGCAGTATCACTCGACAGAATCTTATCATCGACCTTCAAACCAATCGGCGCTAAAATATAAGCCTTTTCTCCGTCCATATAATGAACGAGTGCAATTCGAGAGGTCCGATTCGGATCGTACTCGATACTTGCAACTTTACCAACCACATCAAACTTCATTCTCTTGAAGTCGATCAATCTGTATCGGCGCTTATGACCACCACCGTGGTGACGCATTGTAATTTGACCGTGATTATTTCGCGCACCTTTCTTTGACAACGGCACTGTCAAAGAACGCTCTGGTTTTGTTTTTGTAATCTCTTCGAAGTCAAAACCAATCATGGATCGACTGCCGTGAGATCGAGCACTGAACTTCTTGATGCCCATTCTCTACACCCCTTCGAAGAGAGAGATCTTCTCTCCCTCTTTCAGCTTAACAAGTGCTTTTTTCCAGTATGGCACTTTCGTGTGACCAAACTTGTTTGTCTTCGAACGACCACGACAAACTGAAGTTGTAACTTTTTGTACTTTTACATCGAAGTTTTTTTCAATAGCTTCACGAATTTGGGTCTTTGTTGATTTCAAATCAACACGAAACACGTAAACACCCATTTCATTGAGCACAGCACTTTTTTCGGTGACCAATGGCTCTTTTATAACTTGCACCATTAGGAATCTCCCTTTCTGCACCGCTGAGCCAAAGCCTCAACTGCATCTTTTGAAATCAACAATGCATCGTACTTCAAAAGGTCAAAAACATTAGCGCCCACCACAGGAAAATACTTAAACTTAGGTAAGTTTTTAGCCGCCCTCTTCGTCATTTCATGTGGCTCAGAACTAATAATGACGGCCTTTTCCAAACCCAAAGACTTGAGATTTGCTGCGAAGTCTTTAGTTTTTCCAGCCTTAGAGTACAAATCGTCAATCACCCAAAGGCGTCCCGCCCTATTGAGATGAGACAACGCCATAGACAAAACTAATTTGCGCATTTGTTTCGGCAAACCAAACTCGTAAGAACGTGGCTCCGGACCGAAAGCTGTTCCACCCCCGGGCATCAGTGGCGAACGAGTCGAACCTTGACGGGCATTACCAGTTCCCTTTTGCTTAAATGGCTTCTTCCCCCCCCCACTGACCAAACCTTTGGTTTTAGTCATATGAGTTCCCTGGCGACGCTTCGCCAATTGCCATCGAACCGCCAAATGCAGAAGCTCCTCACGAATCGGAACCTCAAAAACATCGGCAGGCAACGTAACCGATCCGACTTTGTCTTTTTTCCAATTTACTATTTGTGTGCTCATATTACTCTCTCACCAACTTCACAAGAGTGTTGCGACCACCAGGAACAGGGCCGCGTACCATCAAAACGTTTTCAGCTGGCAAGACCTCCACAATTTCAACATTGCGAACGGTGACAGTTTCATCACCCAGGTGACCCGGAAACTTCTTCCCCGGCATCACCCGACCTGGCCAAGTTCTATTACCACTCGATCCAGGCTGTCTGTGAAACTTTGAACCGTGGGACGCTGGTCCGCCGGCAAAACTCCATCGCCTAACGGAGCCCTGAAAACCCTTCCCCTTTGATCGAGCTGTGATTTTCACTAAATCACCCTTTACCAAAGTCTCAATCGCAACAAGCTGGCCAACTGACACTTCCGAAGATCCCGCATGGCGAAACTCCCGAACCATGTTCGAAGACTTTACATTTGCAGATTTGAGATGACCCAAAGAGGCCTTATTGCCCTTTTTCTTTTCAGAAAGACGCGCAATCTGAACAGCTTCATAACCGTCACTCTCTTGCGTTTTCACTTGCGAAACATACCAAGGATCATAGCGCAGTATTGTTACCGGCACAGCCTCACCAAGGTCGTTATAAATTGTAGACATACCCTCTTTGAACGCAAAAAGACCTTTGAGCTTTACACCCTCAGATGGGTTTTGCGTTGGAGTTTGTTCCTGCTGAGTATCAGACATAGTTCCTCACATCCTCACTAGATCGCTGAGAGCTTAATTTCAACATCCACACCGGCTGATAAGTCCAACTTCATCAGCTGATCAATCGTCTGCTGGGTGGGCTCCCGAATGTCCAACATGCGTTTATGAGTTCGCACTTCAAATTGCTCACGTGATTTTTTATCAACATGAGGAGACCGCAAAACAGTGTAGCGGTTGATTCGAGTCGGAAGAGGAATTGGACCGACCACTTTGGCGCCCGTTCTTCTTGCCGTATCGACAATTTCACGCGTCGACTGATCCAATAACTTATGATCAAACGCCTTTAAGCGTATGCGAATCTTTTGGCTCTGCATAAACCTCTCACTTCACTTTTTAAGCCCATAAAATATGCCCATCAAAGCCTGCTATCCTGGAAAGTACAGAATAGAATTTTGTGTCTTCCGACACCGCAACCTCAGGTTGTTTCCTCGAGAATTGGGTTGATAGAAGCTTCTGGTGCATTGAAACGATCGAGCGACAAACAATGATCGAGCGTGAAGGCAATGTCAAAGAAATATTCTACTGTGGGCGTAACAAAAAGAGCGCGTCACGAAATAGTTTTTGGAGAGAGCCGCGGGAATCTCGAAACTTCTAAAATTTCGAATTGAGAGCTCAATCGAACTCCAGCCCGAAACTAACGACCTAGTTTTTGAAGAACGTCAGCCTGCACTTTTGCAGGGAGCAGGTCGTATTTGAGGAACTCCATAGAAAAAGATGCACGTCCTTGACTAACACTCCTCACATCTGTGGCGTAACCAAAGAGGTTGGCCAGAGGCACCTCTGCTTGAACGACCTGCAACCCTTGAGTCCGAGTGGTCATCCCAAGAACCTTACCCCGACGAGAATTTAGGTCGGCAATGATGTTGCCGAGAAAATCTTCCGGGACCGAAACTTCCACCTTAAAAACAGGCTCAAGCATTTTCGCAGAAGCAATTTTCATAGCATCCCGAATTGCCAGCGAAGATGCAGCCTTAAAGGCCATCTCTGTGTTCGCACCCATCACAGTATCGATTTTTTCCACTTTAACAGTAATGCCAATCAGATTATACCCCCCCAAAGGACCAATCTCACAGGCCTCTCGCAATCCGGCCTCACTGGCTACGCGGAGCTCTGGTGTAAATTCTTTAGATAACCCCTGCAAGTATTGAACTTTGACCCCTTCAAGATAGGGAATGGGCTCCAACAGCAATCTAACACGACAGTAGTGCTTATCGCCACCTACCTCACGATCATAAAGATGTTCCACTGAGACTGGAGATTCGATAGTTTCTCGGTAAGAAACTTGAGGGCGGCCAACGTTCACTGCGACCTTGTGTTCGCGCAGCAGTCGATCCGTTAAAATCTCTAGGTGCAATTCACCCATACCGGCGAGCAAAGTCTGCCCCGATTCAACATCTAAACGAATTTTACAGGAAGGATCCTCTCGCTCGAGCTTTTGCAACCCCTGCATCATCTTCTCTTGATCGGCCGAGGACTTCGCTTCGACAACCACGGCAATCACAGGTTCAGGAAAAACAATAGACTCAAGAGCGATTGGCCGCCCCACATTACAAAGAGTATCGCCAGTACCGGTGAACTTGAGGCCAATGATCGCACCAATATCTCCCGCTCGAAGTTCATTAACCTCGATGCGCGAATTTGCGTGCATTCGAACAATTTTTTGAACTCGTTCTTTTTTATTGGCGCGTGGATTTAACACTTGCTCGCCCACCTTCAAGATTCCCGAATAAACGCGAACATAAGTGAGAGTCCCAGCAAATGGATCATTTGCAATTTTGAAAGCGAGGGCTGCCACGGGTTTCGCAAAATCAGTTGGACACTCAATTTCTTTCTCAGGCTCACTCGGACTATGCCCCACTACTGGAGGCACATCCAACGGAGACGGCAAAAGTGCCGCGACCGTATCAAGCAAAGGCTGAACACCCTTATTTTTAAAAGCCGACCCACACAAGACAGGGTATATTTTAAGTGCGATTGTTGCCGAACGAAGAGTTGCAACAATTTCAGCCTCTTCAAGAGGCTGCTCTGAAAGATATTTATCGAGAAGGTTATCATCCAATTCAGCAACAGATTCTAAGAATTTATTCCGAGCTTCACTGTACAACTCCTGCATCTCGGCGGGAATCGCAACTTCATTAAATTGGGCACCTAGGTCATCGCGATCCCAAACGATAGCAACGCCGCGAATGAGATCGATCACCCCTCGAAACCCATCCTCAGCCCCAATTGGAATTTGAATTGGAATAACATTTGCGTGCAATTTTTCGCGTATACTCTTGAGAGACTCTTCAAAGCTCGCCCCTACTCGATCCATCTTATTTACGAAACAGATGCGAGGGACCTTGTATTTATCGGCCTGTCTCCAAACCGTTTCAGACTGCGGCTCAACTCCACTAACACCATCAAAAACAGCGACAGCTCCATCCAGGATACGCAAAGACCTCTCAACTTCAATTGTGAAATCGACGTGTCCAGGGGTATCAATCAAGTTGATACGATACTCTTTCCAAAAGCAGGTGGTTGCCGCAGCGGTGATTGTAATACCACGCTCTTGCTCCTGAACCATCCAGTCCATGACGGTGTTACCCTCATGGACCTCGCCAATTTTATGAGATTTTCCAGTGTAGTAGAGAATTCGCTCGGAAGTGGTGGTCTTACCGGCATCGATGTGAGCCATGATGCCAATATTACGGGTCCATTTTAGATCAGATACATCCTGAGGATCAGCAGCTGACATGAGCGTGTGAGTTACCAGTTGTAGTGCGAGAAGGCCTTATTCGCCTCTGCCATACGATGAACATCTTCACGTTTTTTAATTGCATTTCCACGATTATTAAATGCATCGAGAACTTCGCCAGCTAATCGCTTAGAAAAATCTTTTTCACCACGAGCTCGGCAATATTCAACCAACCAGCGCATAGCCAAAGAAAGGCGGCGCGAAGGTCTAACATCAACCGGCACCTGATAAGTGGCCCCTCCAACGCGGCGCGAACGAACCTCAATAGAAGGCTTAGTGTTTTCAATGGCTTTTTTCATGATCGCCAACGGCTCTTCACCCTGGACTTTGCCTTCCAACTCTTTCAATGCTCCGTAGAACATTTTTTGAGCTGTCGCTTTTTGACCGCGAACCATCATTTTATTGATAAATTTCGCGACCACCAAATCTTTGAATACTGGATCTGGAATGACTTCGCGCTTATAAGTGCGTTTTCTGCGAGACATGGACTAAATTCTCCTTAGTCGGCGATGAGCCTTTAAAGTCCCATCGCTAATCATCATAGGCTTATGAATATCAAAAATATCAAATTGAGGAACTACTTCTTAGGTCGCTTCGCGCCATACTTAGATCGGCTTCGTAGACGATCTTTCACGCCCTGCAAATCCAACACACCTCGAACGATGTGATAACGAACACCTGGTAAATCCTTAACCCTGCCACCGCGAATCAAAACAACGCTGTGCTCTTGAAGGTT
>CALCCV010000198.1 GCA_937900305.1 uncultured Pseudobdellovibrionaceae bacterium
GGCTGGATTGGAAGTTGAGATCAACTCTTGGTCTTGGTTGCGGGGCTCTGTGAAACAAAACTTTTTGTTGGGTTCGACAAAAGATGAAGTCACTAACGCCACTGCGGAAACGGACACCATTGCAAACAACACCACAGTCACTGGTGGCTTGGGATTCAAATACAACAACATTAGCTTGGATGGAACTTTGGCGGCAGCGTCGACGGGCGACATCAACGGAAATCAATTTTTGGCGACAGCCGGTGTGATCTATAACTGGTGATCGGTCGAAAGATAGGATGGAAAGATGATGAAATCTACTAATGCAAGTGGCACCGCTGACACCTCTGAATGGATTCGTCGGGCCTTTGTGATGGGCGCTTGTTTGACTTTCGTCGCATCGATCTCAGCTTGCGGTGGCAGTGGGGGACCGTTGACTCAATCGGGTGGGTCGATCAACTCCACTCAGTTGGTCACGGCTCAGGTGGGCAATCAGTTCTCGACTCTGTTGAGCAATTTGCAACCGAATGTCACGCCCAATGTCAATCTCCCAACAGGTGTTGGGTTTAATGAAGAAGAAGAAGGCCCTTACAGCACTTGCGTAACGAAATCTCCTGAAACACCGGTGGATGCAGACGCTGATGGCATTCCGGTGCAGCAAGATTTCACCTACGATTGCCGAGACATCGCCGGGGACGGCGGTGGGATGTCGTCTGTGATTGGCAGTTATGCCGTCAGAGATTTGGACGACACCAAAGATTGGGCGCAAGGCGGGTACAGTTACAATTTCGATCTGGCGAGTGCTTATCAGTTCGGAACCACTCATGACTTCAAGACAACCTATTCAGGATTCTGGAAGGCGGAGTCGACTGCCACGACCATGGGGATGGAGTCCAATTTCACTTCGGAAGTCATTGGAAAAGAACATGGGCTGAGTATCAACTTCGCTTATCAAAGCACTCACAAAAGTGTTTACACTCCGGTGGATATGGCGAACCCCTATTTGGCGGGCGCACTATCGATCGATGGATTTTTTCGCTTGGAAGGGGAGTTGAGCACGGGAACGACTTCCGTTCCAGCGCTGAAAGTCGTGTTTAAGATGAAGAGTGAAAATCTGGTTTATGAATACCCAGGTTGCACGCACTATTTCAAATCCGGCTCGTTGGCTTTTGAGGATGGTTCGGGGAACACTTTGGTGTACACGTTCAATTGCACGGCGGCCCCTACGGTTACGTTCAATGGCGTGGCTCAGTTCATGAGACTGAACTAGGTCGATAATAGCTTTGGTTTACATAGTTTAGCATTTTATCGCAGTGGCTGGTGACATGAGGTTTAGGAGATTTCTTTATGAAGATGTTTCTTCTCACGGTTCTCAAGGCGCCATCACTGTGGGCTCAATCAAGAATTCATCTATCCAGACCATGTGCTTTTTTCACTTTGAAAAACCGTGGTGCAACGACTCATTTTTTTCTTGATCTCAGAGATGCTCATTTTTTTTCAATTTTTGCTAGCCACTCGGGCTTTTTTGACCGCGACCTTTTAAAGTTCGTTCAAGCTTTTCCTGAAAAAGAGTTTTGAGAATGGCTCCGACCTCCTCTCCTTCGATGAGGCGCAGGGCTTCGGCGATCGCTTCGAGTGTGGCCATGCCGTCGGGAACCGTTTCTTTTCGCAAAAAGTCAGTGGCGGTTTTTTGCGGAGAAATTTTCACCCTTTGAACGGTTGCCAATTCAGGATGTCGGCTGTGAACCTTGCTGGCTTGGCGCCAGTTGCCGTCGGGCACGAGCAGATGAATGGGACGAAGTTCACAGTTTGGCTTGGTTTGGCTCCGGAGGGTCAAAATCTCCGACAGACTTTTGGCTTCCTCACTGGGAAACAGCAAAAGTGTTTCATAATTTTCGTCGAGCACTTCACTGAGGGGATTTGTTTGATTTTGCAGTCCTCGAATCACCAAGCGCGAATTCGCCAGAGCTTCGATGGCCAGAAGGCCGGTGTTGGTGGTGCGTTTCATTTCGCGGTGGTGAATCAAAAGCGTGATACGAGTTTTTAAATCTTGCTGTTGAATCAGCGAACATAAACAAAGATCACGGTGCAAACGACAGCGCGGGCAAGGATCTTTGGTTTTTCGTTGGCGCTGCGGAGAATTGGTCCGACTTGGCCGGAGTTGATTGCGCGATTCACTCATGTGGCTCTGGCCAATGAGATCGGAAGAGCGTC
>CALCCV010000199.1 GCA_937900305.1 uncultured Pseudobdellovibrionaceae bacterium
GGTTAGCACACATGTCTGCCCCGCTCCTCATTCTCGTTGCTCTCACCACACACGGTACACACACTGCACACTGCGCCTCATCAGTACCAGCCCTGTACAGATTCGGAAATGTCGGACTTGATTTTGTGTTTGATTTTGAGTTTGATTTTTGACTTTGAGTTTGAATTTGGATTTTGGGTGGGGTTGAATTTTTGTTAAGGTTGAGCAGCTGACGCACGTCCAGAACTGCGACTAAGGCCTTTTCGGTTTGAATGATGCACGTAATCCAGTTTTTATTCATTTCATTTTGTAACGGTGGCGTTTTTATCATGTCAGGTTTTGGATTGAGAACGCGGGTCACCTCGTCGACCAGAAAGCCGGCGATCAACTGCTCCCCTTCGATAACCATCACGACCTTTCCATTTTTTACGGTGGATCCTTGACGACTTGAACCTAAATTTTTCTCGACATTGAACACGGCCAGTACGCTTCCCCGTAGATTCATCATGCCTTCAAATTCTGTTGGCATGTTCGGAAGGGGGGTTGTCTCGGGTTTTCGAATGACTTCTTTCACAGCCAAAAGTGGGATGGCGTAAAGTTGGTCTGCAATTTTGAATTCCATGTAACGTCCATCTGGTTTTACTAAAGTCATCGTGCAGTCAATTTGGTTTTCCATATTTAGCTCTTCGGCAGTCGAAGTTTAGCTGGAATTTGGATTGTGTTAAGAAATTTAAACATAGGGTGCGAGATACGAGCGGGACTAAGGGTTAAAAAACTTTGGCAATTCTGCCTGGTTTTGGTTGTATGTCGTGAGAAGTTGTATTGTTTATTGAATTTGTTCGATTTCGTCATATTATAAAGAATGATCGAATCAAAACAGATGACGAAACTCAGTTTAATTTTCATTGGCCTACTTTATGGAGCGTGGATAACGGGTGAATGGATTCTTGAATTGATGGGGACCTCAACTCGATTTCAGATGTCCTTCTCGATTTCAATGATTACAGCTTTTTGCACCCTCTTTTCCTTACTCGTACTGATTTACTCTTTTAAGAGCCCCATGAAGGCTCGACCCCAAATCTGGTCAGTTTCGCTGTCAATTCTTGGCATGGTTTTTTTTGCTAGAGCTATCTTGGACCTCGAAAAAAAATATCTTGTACCGGAAGATCTATCCGTTTCGTTTATGGTTTTGGTACTTGTTGGATACGTCACGGGAGTCAGATGGCACTCCATTTCAAAAGTGTCAGTCAGCGAAGGCGATCTGAGAAGTTCAGATGAAAATTTGAGGATGGTTAACTTAGAGCTCACGAAGAAGGTCCATTTTCTTAAAGAGAGTGAACAGAGATTTCAAAGGGCGATCGAATACTCTCCGCTCCCATGCATTTTGTATTCCGAATCTGGAAATGTACTTATGATCAGCAAAGGATGGACCGAGTTTTCGGGTTACCGGCTGGCTGATATCCCGGACGTTCTTGCCTTAGAAGGCATTATGGATCGCACGACCTTCCAGCCCTATTTTGCGCGGGATGTGAGTTTAGGTGAGCACTTCCACATCGGTGAAACTCGAACAAGAACAAAGAATGGCGAGCTCCGGATTTGGGATTGTTACTTGACCTCGTTGGGACGCTTTGAAGACGGTCAAAAGTTGGTTTTAGAGATGGCCGTGGATATCACTGATCGCAAGAGAATCGAGAATGATAAAGAGCAGATGTACATAACCGAAATGATGGGCCGCAAAGCGGTGGAAGCAAAAAAAGAGCTACTTCAGGCATTCGTAAAATTCAATCCCCTTTCGGTCGGTATGTTTGATCTCAATCTGCGATTTTTAGCGATGAGCGCAGCTTGGATGAAAACCTGGAAAGAGGAAGAATCTCAGCTCATCGGTCGAAGTCTCTATGACCTGTATCCTCACTTGTCCGAGAAGTGGCATCAGATTCATGGCGAGTGCTTGAAGGGGAAAGTGCAGACCTGCGAAGAAGAACTTTTGCAGCGGGATGATGGACGTATCGAGTGGATGCGATGGCATATGCAGCCATGGCACACAGAGAACGGGGAGATCGGCGGAATTTTCATTTATTTTGAAGACATCACTCAGCGCAAGTTGGCCGAACAAGAGAGAATCAATCAGGCTCGCCAGGCTGCCAAAGAAATTAACGAATTGAAGCAGGCGCTTGATAAATCCTCCATCGTGGCGTTCACGGATGCGCGAGGAATCATAACCTACGTGAACGACAAGTTTTGCGAAATCTCCCAGTACTCTCGGGACGAACTCATTGGTCGTTCGCACGCCGTGGTGAATTCGGGGTTTCATGATAGCGAGTTTTTTCATGAACTGTGGAAAACAATCGCTCACGGGAACGTATGGAGCGGTGAGATTAAGAATCGAGCGAAGGATGGAACTTACTATTGGGTGCTGACGACGATCATTCCATTTTTAGATGAGAAAAAAAGGCCTTATCAGTACGTGGCCATTCGCACGGACATCACCCAGCAGAAGATTTTATCTGAAGAGCGTGTAAAAATGTCTTCGAGCATGCAGGCTGCGCTTCAAGCCAATCGCCTAAAATCTGAATTTTTAGCTGTTATGAGTCACGAAGTCCGCACTCCTATCAACGGTGTGATTGGAATGACGAATCTTTTGTTAGATACCAATCTGACGCCGCATCAGCGTGATTTCTCTGAGGCGATAAAAAAATCAGCTGATGATTTGCTCCTTGTCATCAACGACATTCTGGACTTCTCAAAAATCGAAGCGGGTCGAATGAATTTAGAGCGAGTCTCCTTCGATCTGATAGAAATTATGAAAGAAAAAAAGCGAGCCTATGCGTACATTAGCCGCCGAAAAGGTCTCTCTTTTTTCCTGGAACTTCCCAAACAAGCTGTCTGTTGCGTTTACGGAGACCCAGGGCGATTGAGGCAGGTCATGAACAATCTGTTAGCAAATGCCTTTAAGTTCACCGAGAATGGGTCCATCACCTTGAAGCTTTTGGTTGATGCAAATGAAAATAATTCGAAACTGCGATTTGAAATCACAGACACTGGAATCGGGATCCCATTGGATGCGCAGGAGTTTCTTTTTGAGCCGTTCACCCAGGCAGACTTGTCAACGAGCCGAAGATTTGGTGGCACCGGGTTGGGTCTTAGCATTTCTAAACGGCTCGTTCAAATGATGAATGGGAGAATCGGCTTGCAGAGTGCGCCGGGAGTGGGATCGACATTCTAGATCGGAAGAGCGTCGTGTAGGGAAAGAGTGTCTTCGCCTGTGTAGA
>CALCCV010000200.1 GCA_937900305.1 uncultured Pseudobdellovibrionaceae bacterium
TGGAGTTCAGACGTGTGCTCTTCCGATCTCGCATCAGCAGGCTCGAATCCCTGATCTTCGCGTCGTAACTCTTTTGCACTTCATGCAGGGGCAAGAATTTAACCCCTCTTTTTTGAACGAGGTACGCGCCGTCGGGATTGCGAGCGGTGCCCTTGATATCCATTTCACCAAAGTTGACTTCTTGAACTCCGCCACCCTTTTTCTTTTTGGCGTCCGCTGAAATCGTTGAAAGGGTGAGTGTTAAAACGCTAAATGCCATCAGCCATTTATTCATTGCTGCCTCCCAGAGAGCCCACGCGTGTTTTTTCTTTAAGGTGATTGATCTTCGCTTTGAGCCAGGATTTCTGATCTTCTTCGCCACTCAAATCATAGGCGCGTTGGTAAGACGCCATTGCTTCGACATAATTGATTTGTAAAAATTCTCGTTGAATTCCCAACTCCATCCACAGAGCCTGATCTTTGGGCTGTTTTTTGATGGATTTGTTGAGGTAAGTCACGCCTTCGTCGGGACTGGCGGCGATGGCCAAGGCTCTTGCGTAAGTAGGAATCAGTTGTTGATTTTGAATTTCGTCGCTGTCCCAGCGTCGCAAAATTTCTCGGACGCTGAGGTAATCTCCCTTTTGAAAGAGCAAGAGAGATTTGACCTTTTCCAAATCGCGACGTTCAAGATCGAGATTTGACAAAATGCCGAGATCCAGATTTTGGCCTGTTAATGCACGGGCGCGGGCCATTTGTAGAATGAATGCGGGCGATGTGGGGGATTGCGCAGTTGCCCGTTCTGCCAACCACAGAGCTTTGTCTTTGTGTCCCTGTTGCTCTGCCAAAACTGAAGCGTAGAAATAACCGATGGGTTGTTGTTCTTTGTTATTGAGAATTTGACGTAAAAGACCTTCGGCGACCGAGCGTTTGTTGGTGAGGAGGCAGTGACCGATGGCGACGATGGGCTCTTTTGTTTGAGCGTCACATTTTTTCTCGTTCGGCTGCAGGGAAGACTTGGTTTCATCTTTGAAATCTTTTGGGATGAAAAATTTGATTTCGGCCAAACTCGGAAATTTAACGCTAACAATCGGGATCTGATCTAGACCGCTTTCCAGAGCCGACACTTTTCCTTCAGCGGGAGTCGCAATTTTCGCAAGCTTTGCGTAGTTGTCGTCCCGCTTTTCTTTGAGCGGAGCTAGCAATGTATCGAGTTCCGCGCGCAAACCCTTTTGATCCTCAGGCGAAAGATCGGGGGGGAGACTGATGGTGGCAAGTCCGTCGATGTAGTGGCGGTAGCTGCGATCTAAGCCTTCGAGCGCGCGGATTTGAGTTGTTTTTTCTTCGGCCCATTCAAGACCTTGAGTGTAAGCAATGTGAGCTTTTTCAAACTTTTCGGTCTTCAAGCTCAACACCAGGGCAAAACGGTTGTCGCGAAACTTTAAACTTTGCTCGAAAAACTCTTTCTCGAAGACTCCGGCTTGAACCAGTCGGGCACGAGCTTTGAATTCTTTCTTGGGATTGCGTGAAAGAATCTTTTTTGATTGTTCGAAGGCTTTGGTGTAGCGACGGGCGGCTAGTTCTTCTTCCGTGCGTTTGACAAGAATTTCGGAAGCGAAGGGTTCAACATCGAGGGCCAAGATTTTTTGTTCAACCAGATCTTGCTGGGGACGATCTTTTGTTTCTTCAAGAATGCCAAAGATTTTGGTAAATAAACGAGAGAGGACTTCTCGATTCGCAGTGGATTTTCCTTTTCCTTCAGAGTCTTTGACGAGGGATTGGTAAATCGTCATGGCTTTTTTCTGGTCGCCATCCATTAGGTAAAGATCGGCTGCTTTTTCGAGATTTTCAGATTTTTTGGCGGGCTCTTTGCCGGCTATAATTTCTAAAAGTTGTGAGCCCTTGGTGAAATAGCCTGCGTCGATGTAAGAGCTGCTGGCTTCTTTCAGGGCATCGAAGGATCTCTGTTCGTCGGGATATTTTTGATAATAGCTGACGGCTTGATCGGCCCCATCGAGCGAAAGATTTGATTTGTAAAGCTGGCTCAGCGCCTGCCAATCCGCTTCTTGAGAGAGTTTTGAGCCTTCGTATTTGCGTGAAAAATCCATCCAAATTTGAGCTGCCTTTTTTCCATCAGGTTGTTGAGTTACGGCTTCTTGGGTGAGTTTCAGTTCGGTCTGCTCGAGAATATTGCCAATCAGTTTTTTGCGTTCAACGGGCATTGGATTTTCCAGGATTCGTGAAGACAAAGATTGAATGTCTTTGAACCGGCTTTGTAAATTGTAGATGTCAAGAGCCATATCTTCGGCTTTGGTGGAATATTCGTCTCGAACAGTTTTTTCTTTTTCGCTGGCGGAAGCTTGCTTGCGTGTCACCTTGTTAGATTCGTCCGCTTTGACTTTGACTTCCGGAAGCAGAGCGGTCAATTCCTGGAGGGCCTTTTCAAGATCTTGGTTGTCATAGTGGTAAGTGGCCAGCTCAAATTGAACTTCGCGCCGGTGTTTGCCTTCGGGAAATTCTTTGAGGTAAGTTTCACTCTGTTCGATTTGGCTCATGCGAATGGGCAACAGATCTTTAGATTTTGGATCTTTGGCTGCCAGAGGAGCTTTGAACTTTTCAAGCGAAACGAGGCTCGCGTAAAGGGCCTCGTGTTTGAAATCCAAATTGCCGGTGCTGAAGACCATAAAGTACTGTTCGCTGGCCTTTTGAAACTCTTGCATTTGAAACAAAAGTTCGGCGTAGGCATATCGAGTTTTTGTGTCTGGATTCAGTTTGTTGTCAGCGGTGAGTAAGACTTCAAAACACTGTTTGGTGTAGTTGGTGAACTCTTTGTGTTCTTTGTTTTTTGTCCAAGTGTCCCACCATTTGGCGGCGAGTTCTCGACCCTCTTTGCGAAAGGCCTTTTCGCAAGACTCTTCAAATTGTTCGGAGGTTACGCCAACCGACCATTTTGAATTCAATTCACATTGTTTGGCAGCTTCACGCAATTGGGCGAGCACCCGAGTGCGATCTTTGACAGCTTCGTAAGCCGCAACTAATCGCATGTGAGCTTTGACCCGAAACGGAGAGTCACTTTGTTCAGCAATAAATTCGCCGAGAAAAACTTCCATCTCTCGGTAGCGACTGTGAGACTCATAGAGCGAGGCAAGGTTGGCCATCACTTCGCCCAACTCTCCTTTGGTCGTGAGTTTTTCGAAAAAACTATAAAGGTCTTTGGCCTCTTTGGTTTCGCCCACAAACAAAGAAAGATCGCGAAGGGCTTCTTTGCGGAGATTCTGTTTGAGTATCGAGGATTTGGAACTGACCTCTGTGCTATTGGCGGGGTTGCGTTTGAGAACAACCAACAGAGCGTCGATGGCCTCGTCGTTTTGTTTCAAGTTGTAGTGGGCCCAAGCGGCTTTATAAAGGCCATAGTTGAACACGCGGGAAGTTGGATATTTTTCGATCTCCATGAAATGTGTCAATGAGTTGGCAAATTTCTGTTGATCATAGAACAATTCACCCGCTGCTAAATGAGCATCGGGCACCACTGAAGATTTAGGAAACTTTTTGATCATCTCAGATCGGAAG
>CALCCV010000201.1 GCA_937900305.1 uncultured Pseudobdellovibrionaceae bacterium
ATCTGTTGTAAAAATATATTTCACGATGTTAGATATGTAGACTTCGAGTTGAGGATATCCAGACACTTCCACATATTTGATGTCATCCCTGGTCATATCTGGCGGCAAAACATCGATGAGCGCAGATGGTGGCGGAACTGGGTGGTCTTGTACCAGATTCGTTAGCGCATCGTAAAGGCTGCTCGCCTCTTTCGCTACGGCGTTGAACCAGGGAAATCCAATCATCACAAAAATTAGGAGTGACTTCGAAAAATCGGGTCGTTTCATGATCTCAGAAAATGCAAATTTCATGCTATTCACGTCTTAGCAAATGGCCTCGCGCAGATCCCCACGGGGAGTTGGACAATATTTGGCAACCAACTGCCAGTATTCAAATTATTCAACTATTCAACTATTCAAAGTTTGCCTCACGGGATATTGATTCACGGGATAAGAATTCACAAGACCTAGATCTAGAAATGCAAAAAAAGTGGAAAAAGTTTCGACAGTCCCTTCAGGTTTCTCAATCTGAGCCGAAATGTTAGGTAGCACACCCATCGGAACCAAGGATCGGTTCCTGAGTGACACAGTAGTGTCACGAGCTAATTTTCAAGGAGGAAAATATGGGTCTCAGGATTAATACCAACACCGCTTCTCTCAATTCACAGAGGGTGTTGTGGGGGACCAAGATCAACTTAGACAAGAGTATGGAAAAACTCTCGTCAGGTTATCGAATCAATCGCGCCGGTGACGATGCCGCGGGACTAGCGATCTCAGAAAACCTGAAAGCGCAAGTGAGAGGACTGAAACAAGCTTCTCGAAATGCGCAAGATGGAATCTCGCTGGTGCAAGTGGCAGAGGGATCGATGAATGAGATCTCCTCGATCTTGATTCGCCTCCGAGAACTCGCTGTACAATCTGCATCAGACACGATCGGACCGGTGGAGCGTCAATTCTTGAACGTGGAATATGACCAACTTGTCTCAGAGATCGATCGCATCTCTGAAGGCACCGAGTTCAACGGAACTCAGCTTCTGGCGGGAACGGGATCCATCCTCGATTTCCAAGTGGGAACGAGGAACAATCCAGAAATTGATAGGATTTCCTTTGATGCCTCAAAGGCCGATGCGAATTCGGCAGCTCTGGGGGTCAACCTCACCAGCGTGGCCGATAAGGCTTCAGCGCAAAATGCCCTGTCATCGATTGACACGGCCATCGTGAGCGTCTCTGCCATGCGCGCCGACTTCGGTGCAATTCAAAATCGTCTTCAATCCACAGTCAGCAATATTCAAGTGTCAGTGGAAAACATGTCGGCAGCCAACTCTCGAATCAGAGATGTGGACGTCGCAGAAGAAACTTCTGAAATGGTTCGAAATAATATTTTATTACAGGCCGGAACTTCGGTTCTTGCACAGGCCAACACACAGGCCAACACTGCACTAGGACTTTTGAACAAGTCGCTTCAGTAAATCTTGGACCTTGAGTGATCAAGGTTCTCGATCCTTCTGAATAGACACCCTCAAAAGCTTGAAAGTCGCTTTGCGCGCCTCGCTGCTCTCTGATCCGTTTCCTGCGTAGGGGCCACTCCTTATCAGAGTGGTTCTCTTTTACCGGAAACCGTAGTCATCAAAATATTGCCGAAACTTCGGTGATGAATGGTTTTTATTTTAAGTGCCAAAAAACTGACGCCCTCGAAATCTCCTCGCCCACAGCTAGATTCAGCCCATCCCAACCAATGTGATTTGATTTTCTAATAAATTTTTGAAAGCTATTTTTACCTTATATAATATCCTGTCATATTTTTGACTGCATTTTTTTGCGTTCTAGACTTTACCGCAACTTCACATTTCCCGAAGTGTATAATGAAGACGCAGTATGGATGCTGCTCGATCGCTCGGAATGAGTGACACTCTCAAGGATGATGGTCTCTGGTCCAAAATTTTTTGGATGGCAATAGTGGCACGGAGGACCCTATGGGATTGAGAATTGCAACAAACGTTTCTGCTCTGAATGCACAGAAGAATCTGTACATGACGAACATTAACGCCAACCGATCAATGGCGCGACTCGCTTCGGGCCAAAGGATCAATCAGGCTTCAGACGACGCCGCAGGTTTGGCGATTTCTGAAAACCTCAAAGCTCAGATCCGGGGCGGACGACAAGCCAATCGAAATGCCAACGACGGCATCTCCCTGGTGCAAGTGGCAGAAGGATCGCTGAACGAAGTTTCCAACATGTTGATTCGCCTTCGCGAGCTGGGAGTGCAAGCCGCCTCTGACACCATTGGCGACACCGAAAGAAAGTTCGTAGACGTCGAGTACCAGCAGCTCAAGTCAGAGATTCAACGCGTGACCGAGAGCACTCAATTTAATGGATACGATCTTTTGAACGGAACCGGCCAAGTCATCGACATTCAAGTCGGCGTCAATAATGATCCCTTCAAAGATCGAATTTCCTTTAATTCCGCAGCTGCCAATTCGACGCTTGAGGCTCTGGGAATCACGGCCGAATCCGTCGCCAGCAAAGAGCAGGCTCAATTGAGCCTAGACGCCGTCGATACCGCAATGGTTTCGGTGAACGCCATTCGAGCGAACTTCGGAGCAATGCAAAATCGACTCGTTTCAACCTCTAACAACTTGTTGGTCTGGGACGAAAATATTTCAGCCGCCAACTCGCGAATTCGTGACGCCGATATCGCAGCAGAAACAACCGAAATGACGAGAAACAACATCTTAATGCAGGCCGGGGTCAGTATATTGGGGCAGGCCAATAGCATGCAGCAAATCGCCTTGAAGTTGCTGACCTAATGTCAATATCGGCGTCGCGCTTCATTTTAATTTTTTCACTCTTGGGACTCATGATGGCTTGTCAAACCTCCGGTCCCAAGACTGTCCCCACCCGTGATCCCGCCGACGGGCCCGGCACCGTGATCCACGACAGTCCGGAACTGCACGACACCGAAAGTTTGTCTTTTAAATCTCACCCAAACTACGTCAGCGTTGAAATCCCGTTTTCACCCGTGCAAAGCATTTACCAACAGGTTCAAACACAGACAGGTCTGACGCTACAAAATCGCGGCGAGGCGCATATCACTGTCATCACTCCGCCAGAGTTTTCAGAACTAAAGTCCAAGCTCACCATGCAAGACATCGAGATGCTCCAGGGCTCTGGTTCACTTCAAAAAATCCTTTTCACCATCGAATGTGTGGGAATGGTTCAAAAGGCAGCGGCACAAGTTCCGCTGAAAGCCTTTTTTTTGGTTGTGAAAAGTGTGGACCTTTTAAATTTTCGACGCCGCATCTTAGAGAAGTTTGTAAGCGCAGGCGGCTCTGGCCATCGATTTGACGCTGAGAATTTTTTGCCCCACATCACTCTGGGATTCACGCAACGTGATCTCCACGAAGCCGACGGAATTCACAAGGACACCACCAGCTGTTTGCCAGAATTTCAAATCGTCAGTCCTTAATTATTCTTCGTCTTCAAATTTTAAAGAAAATTGAAATTCTTTTTGAAGTTCAGATCTCAACTTATCAAACGCTGGCAGGTGCAGAGCCACCCGCAGCGGATGTAAAAAACAACTGGGCATCGAAACCGACCATCGCCACCCCAGTTCAATATTTAGGAGCGCCATCTTTCGATCAAAAAGAATCTCGCGATATTCGGGATAAATGGATTTCTGAATTCTTTCTCGCTGAGAGTCCTCCGAACTCGTTCGCCACTCCCAGAGTTTGATAAATATATCGTGGCTGCAGGCCTGATGCACCTCGCTCCAATGCGGTGCCAGCATCACGGACTTCAGACAGGGATCCGAATAAGCTGTGATCTTTCCATTTCCCTCCCAAATCGCGCTGACGTCCAACAAATCTTTGCGCGACAACTGCCGACCCGCCAGCGCTAAACCTTTTGGATGTTTGAGGTCCAGAGACAAATCTCCCAATAGCGGCAGGAAAATTTCAGAGACTCCCAAATGTTGAGCCTCGCCACTTTCGGTGGATTTCGATTTTCCACTCCTGTCTTTCACAAAGACCGAGACAAATGCCAATGGATCTGAAACTGCTTTTGGCAAAAGGTCTCGCAAAAATATTCGATCGATCGCATCCATTTGAAACGGTTCAACGTCGATGGATTGGCGCGCACTTTCATACTCTTTCAAAATCTTTGGCTCAAGATCTTCAACTTGCAGTCGGTTTGCTTCAAAGGGATCCGTGAGTTGATTATAAATTTTCGGTCGCTCATCATTGAAAAATAAGTATCGATCGATTAAAAATCCTGTCCGAGAGAAGCCATGAGTTCGATCAATTTGCCAATTCGCCGCCATAAAAATGGGTTCGGTTCGAGCCGAATTCATATAGTCAGAAGACATGATATTCAGTCCGCTCCCAACCGAAGTGGAACTCTCGCCTTTCACTGGTGTCGTGCGACTCAATAAAACTTTGAGTTTCGGAAAAAAATCACT
>CALCCV010000202.1 GCA_937900305.1 uncultured Pseudobdellovibrionaceae bacterium
GATTGACAGTTTGTCAGGAGGTACGTGTTTGATGAGGAGTTCGGCTTGATTGCGGCACTTGTCGATACCTACTAAGGTGATTTCAAAATCAATAGCGTCATGCCCGACAAGGGTGCTGACTCCATCAGCCCAAGAATTGGGAAGGCCGTGTTTGATAGTAACATGATCTCCTGGTCTTTTAAGTTCAGTCTGCTGATAAGCAAGTTGTAGGTCTACGTAGAAAGTCCAAAGGTCAAGAACGGGGCCAATGAGCTCAGGTTGTAGACTCCCGAAGCCAGGAACAGGCATGGCGAACTTTGTATCTAATGAGAGGAGCTGACGGAATGCCAAGCTCGCTTTTGACAATTCAATTTTCTTTCCATCTCGAATAACTGATTCCCATTGGAAGGGTTCAAAAAATAATTCAGAGGCGTCTTTAACAGCTCGTCCTTTTCCTGAAGCCGTATACGTTGTAGTTTTATTGTGATCAAAAGTGAGGCCGTTCATTTCATAGCCTATCAATTCGCCTTCTCGATAGTTTCTTTGAAGAGAGACGTCACCGTCTGAGTCGCAAACTGCGAAAGCAAAGTGGGTGCTCATCGAGATTCCCAAACTGAGAATCAGGAATTTAAGTTGGGACTTAACTCTGATCATAATCCACCTGATGAATGACAAGCGGTGCATGAATTTATCCTCAATCCCTCTGCGGAGCGAAGGAAGGGCGACAAAATCTCTTTTTCGCTAAGAAACTTTTGAGCATTTTCAATTCGTTTTTCTAAGGATTGCTTGAGAGGCAAGGCCTGCACCGCGGGAAGATTGACTTGGCTCTTGTAAAATCCAATCGCTTTGTAGATCAGCCCAGTCCCATTGCCGTCATTGCTCGAATCGCCGTCGGTTAGGAGGGCTTCTCCACCTTTGGCAAAAGTGTCTCCCATCAGAGTCGTGACAGCATGTTGATTAAATGGTGCATACTTCATCACTTCCGAGTTTGGAAAGAAGACATCTGTGGGTCTTGGCGGCCGAGGCGGATCGGCAATACTTAAAAATTGGTCCGTCAACGTGACTAGATCAAAGAGCTTAGTGGTGCTTAATGGAATATTGTTCGAGTTTATTATGGCCGCCCATAAGTTGAAATACGGTCCATCGTGAGCAACCTTGAATAGCTCCTGAACACCTGCTTCTGAAGCGCTTCCAGACGATGCAACTTCAAGGGTAACAACGGCGCCAGATTTCCATCCCTGAATGAGTTGGTCATCTGGAAGATATAAAAGAGCTTGGTTCAGATAATTTAGTCTTGTTTGCTCTCGGCTAGCGGCCGTTCCCGGAAAGTCTTCTCCTTTGAGCTGACCCGCCAGGATTCCTTCGTCAGCATTCTTAATGTACATAGCTATGTAGGCTAAACGTAGCGCCGAGATTTTCTGGCAATCGGCGCCGAGAGCGGAGATTTCTTTTGAGGTTTCTTCTGCTAGCGATGAATAGAAACTTAACTGGGCCGGTATTGCCTCTGATATTTTCGGATTAAAGTAATCAAGTGAGGCGAAATAATGGTGCCTAAACTCCACGAAGGACTCTTTACTACAATCACTGCCAAACGCAGGTGATGAGAGAAAGAGGAATGAGCTAGATAGTACCCCTAGGGCGCGGGAAAACTTCAATATATGCATTTGGAGAACCGTATCACAAATGAGTGATCATATGGGTCTGTTGGAAAAAAATTCAACGGTCATTGCCAGTTGAGTCCGTCAGAGTTCCCGCTGCAACAGAAACCGAGATAGTGCCGCAATGTACTTCGCCAAGATCCCGACGTCGTCATGATCGGAGAAATTCGAGACAGCGTATCTATGCAGTTGGCACTGGACGCCGCGCTTTCTGGCCAATTGGTGCTCACCACCATTCACGCCGGAAACACCTTTGAGGTGATTCCGCGAATTAAGGAACTCGGGGGCTCGACTTCGCACATCGCCTCGAGTTTAATTGGTGTCGTCGCCCAACGACTCGTGCGTCGCCTTTGCTCCTGCAAAGAGTCACGCGCGATTCAATCTTGGGAGTTGAATCTTTTCAAGGCCATCGAATCGCCGGAGCCGCTGACTCACATCATGGATGCCGTCGGTTGCACTAAGTGCAATTACACTGGATTTTCCGGGCAAATTCCCGTCTTCGAATTTTGGGAAAAGACGATCGACGGCCTACGGCTTAAAAATGGTCGCGCAGGGTTTGACAACTGTCAACGAGGTGAACGAAGTTCTGTTTGGTATCACCGACCTTATGGCATCTTAGGCAAGGAGCACGCAATGGCCGGAACGATTATTCTACTTGAAGACGCCGAAATAAATCGCAAGATCGTTTCAAAGTTTCTGCAAAACCTTGGCTTTCAAGTTCTCGAAGGAGCGAATGGCGAAGATGGCTTCGAGCTTCTCGAACAATGTGAAGCGGATGGCATTCAAGTCGTGGCGATTGTTTCTGATATGCTGATGCCTTTGGTCGATGGGCCAACGTTCGTTCGTGATCTTCGAGAAAACGTAAAATACGAAAGCTTGCCAATCATATTCATGACGACCGCCACCGACAAAAGTTTCCTCTTGCAGGCGAAGAACTTGAAGGCGGGATATATTCTTAAACCGGTCGACGGTTCTCAATTGGAAACTCAGTTGCGCGCGTTGACGAAGTGATTCACTCATTGGTCAGGGCGTCCAATTGCGAACAATTGTTGCCCGAGCGTTCCTTAGTTCTTCCACCACCTTTGGATTTTGTGCTGCCACATTTAGGCTTTCTCCTGGATCTGCTTTGAGGTTGTAAAGCTCCCCAGTGATTAAGTACTTCCAGTCACCGCGACGAATCGATCCGTTGACTCCCTTGCGACCAAAAACCAAATCCCGAACGGGAAGTTTTGCTTGGCCTGTTAGGACGGGTATGAGATTTTGCCCGTCCGCAATTTTGAGTGACGGAGCCTGCATCGCAGCCAAGATGGTCGGTCCGAGATCGCGAATTGTGACAGGTTGGCGGAAAGTGAATTTTTGGGGGAGCACTCCTGGCCAATGCATGATCATCGGAACTCGAATTCCACCTTCATTAATAGAATTTTTTTGGCCCTTCAAAATTCCACTGCTGCAAGCAGGCTGTTTGTAAGTCTGACAGCCGTTGTCGGAAGTGAATATGATCAGTGTGTTCGGTGGGGCCGCGGCTCTGACTTTTCCAACTAAGGCGTCGAGGTGGAGGACGTTGCCACAGTAGGCTCGTTTGGCGTCGGTGTCCAAGCCCGGAATACCGGTGCACTTTGCGATATTTTCGGGTTCACTTTGATCAGGCAAGTGAACTGAGTTCGTGGCGAGATACAAAAAAAACGGACGGACGGGATCTTTGTTTTCATTTATAAATTTGACGGCACTAGCAGCAAATCGATCCGTCAGGTGGTCGGCCACGGGTGGGGCGGGTTGAGAGTCATTTCCTGTTAGTAAACCTTCGTTTACAAAATAGTCGTGGGCTCCGGCATCGAACCAAAGCGGGGACTCATCAAATCCAGAGTCAGCGGGGTGACGATTTAATGTGTGCCATTTGCCGATGAAGCCAGTTCGTACTCCCGCAGACTGCAGCAGTTTCGGCCAGGTTTCAATCCCATTCGGAACTGCGATAGGAGGATTGAAGCCATGTCCCCACTTGCCTGCATTTTGGCTCGTCAACAGCTGCGAGCGAGAGGGGGAACAGGCTGGCTGAGCATAAGCTTGTCCAAGCTTGGTCCCGGTGTTGTACAGCGCCGCTATGTTCGGTGTAGGTACTGGCGCCCACTGCATTCCAGCATCATCAATGAAGATCAGAATGACGTTAGGTCGAGCTGCCGCGGCTTCGATTGCCGAAGCGGGACCCCTCGGTAGTTGTGGATTCTCCTCCGGTAGAATATCCGATGGCTCGGGATCTTGGTCGAGATTTAGGCCAGCCGTCAGCTGGGTCTGGTCTGATTTAGGCCCGTTTGGCTCTCTAGTCCAATAATAGGTGATTGCCCCAGCCAAAAAAGAGGCGGCGATTGCGGCTGACACTTTGAAGAGCTTCGTGGTTGGCATTTTTATCCTTGTTTGAGATTTTGGGATGAGCCTTATTGAACCGTCATTCGACGAGATTCGCAACCCCTTCATTTAAAGCGATCCCTTACTTGTGGCAAAGATGTGGCTTGCGCAAATGCGGCGGTTGCAACAGCACTCAAATTGACTCACCGAATGCAGGATTCATGAGTAGAATCCAACTTATCAGAGCTGATTTTTAATGACTTCAGTTACGACCGAGCCCGGAGGAATCTCAAGGTCAAAGAAGAATTTGTCAGGTCGCCGGATGCCACAAGGAATGTATGGATTCCAAGCGTAAACTTAATTTTCTCTGGAGGTGCACTTGCCCCTTCGCAGTCACTTTCCATTTTTTAAGATCGCTAGGCAGCTTTTCAAAGGTGAAGCTACAGTTGTCATAACCAC
>CALCCV010000203.1 GCA_937900305.1 uncultured Pseudobdellovibrionaceae bacterium
TTCACCAACGATACGACACGCTGCAAGTTCTCCTCAGTTGGATACACCCTCGCACCTTGAACCGACAACACTAAAGGACGTCCATTGCCTGCACCGTACAGTGTCAAGATCGGATTGCAGGACGAGGAAGGTCTCACCAAGACAACGTCACCTTCCCTTACATCACCGGCTACAATCTCGACAGACGCATCGTCTTCGGATCCGAGGGTGACAGGCAC
The DNA here is from genome assembly GCA_937900305.1 of uncultured Pseudobdellovibrionaceae bacterium. GTDB lineage: Bacteria > Bdellovibrionota > Bdellovibrionia > Bdellovibrionales > Bdellovibrionaceae > CALCCV01. The sequence continues at coordinate 219 of CALCCV010000203.1, forward strand.
TTCTATGGGGCCTTCTGGTTTCACAACCAAGAGTTTTTGATTTTTTACCGTGCCCTGCGGAGCCATCAACACGCCTGATTTTTTGTCACTGATGATTGCCATATCAGCTGTCATACCAGGAAGAAATGACTTGTCTATATTTGCGAGATCAATCACTGCATAGAATTGAGAATTGTTTGAATAGACTGATCGAACTTTTCCTAAAAACTTTTTATCCCTGTATCCATCGAAACTAATTCGTACTTCTTGACCCGCTCTCACTAAGGGGATTGATTTTTGATCTAGGCTCATCTCTAGAAAATGGCCCGAAGAAGCAACGACTGATAGGACAACTGTCTGCGGAATTGCAGATTCGCCAACATGATAGTTTAAACTTGTTACTATGCCATCAATCGGCGAGCGAAAATCTGGTACACCGTCGAAAGAAATCAAAAGTTGACCGCGCTGAACCTGATCCCCAAGTCTCACTTTTATATCGGTGATCCTCGATTGAACCCCTATCTTTAGATCAAAGGATTGATTTGTCTTCAACTGCCCTGTACCGTAAACCGCAACTAAAATATCCCCTCTCCCTAAAGAAACCGGTTCCATTTTTCCAAACGGAGGAGCTCCCGGAGGCCGAAATCTCCCTCCAAAAGCCGGAGGCCGGGTTAAAAATACATAAATGAGAGCGCTAAGAAAAGCCACGCCAACTGTAACTTGAAACCATCTCCTCTTATAAATTTTCATATATTTTCCTTTGATAGTTCGATTTTGTATTCATTCAAACGATTGAGCTTTTCATATAGCTGAAGCCTCAGATGATCGCGACTCTGGCGCGCCTGGAGTAAGTTGGTGAGCGATTGAAGATATTCGCCAATTGAAACTAAGCCGTTGAGATTTTCCTTTTTCATTGCGAAAGATAGACGCTCGTATTTTTTAACATTGTCATCTAAAGTCCCCAGCCTCTTAAGATCTGTTTCGTAAGACTGCACTAGGGTTTTTAAATTCAGCTGCCTGCTCAGCGCGTTCTTTGATTTTACAATTTGTTTTTCGGCGACCAAAGACTCTTGTTCACCGACTTGAGCGGCCTTCTCCTTATCCCACGGAAATGGAATAGAAAGAGTCAGCTGCAAATCCCACTTGTTTGCTCGATTACTTTCCGGGCGAGATAAATAGTAATTGTAAGACAGATCTACAGTGGGTTGAAGCTGGCCCTTTGTTGCAGATAACGATTTCTGCGCAGACTCATAATCCAGTTCAGCGGCCCTGACTTCAGGGAAATCGCTGGCTTCGAGTTGTTGTGGCCAGCTAGTGAGAACTCCATTTGGTTGGATCACTCGGCTTTGACGAAGCTCGTGTCCGGCAATCATCGAAAGTTCTTGCCACCGAGTTTCAAGATCTAACTGACTTGAGGCCAAATCAGATTCCGTAGATGCCCGCGTTGCCTGAAGCGAAAGAAGATCAGTAGATTTTGACAATCTTGACCGAACCTTCCTCTCAACTTCCTGTTCACGATCTTTTTCAACTTGAAGTTTCGCTTGCAAATTATCAATGTCGGTTTGGACAATTAAAATTTTATAGATGGCTGCGATTGCCGACTCCTTTTGGCTCAAAGTCGAAGTTCTGACATCGAGCTGAGTCTTCTTCAGCTCAATCTCTCGTTGACGGACACGATCGTGATCTTGAAAACCATTATACAGATTTTGTTGAAGAGTCGCTCTGGTCGTTACTCCATCACTAGAAGGCATCTCTATACTGCTGTTCATGTTAGAGTCGATCTGCGAACCCGAATTGTCCTGTTTTGAGTATGTGCTAGCAGCACTCAGTTTTGGATAGTATCTGCCTTTAGCTCCCTCTACTCGTTTCGAGGCTACATCGAATCTTTCTTGCGCAATTTGCACCTCGGGATTTTTTGAAAGTACTTCCGATGTTAATCTCTCCACGGTCCAGTGATCGTTGTTAGTCTTTTGCTCTGCATGAACAAGTGAGCTTAAGTTCAGCAGTGTGATAGTCGCTAAAAGTCTTAGAACTCTAGGGAGACTGCGTAGTTCTTTTGGGAAATTCATTTCGCGTTTCATACTTAAAACATTACAAATGAATTATTGAAAGAATGTGTAAGTCTCAAAATGGAATGATTTTTCTCAAAATAGCTACCTTCAACATTCCGTACACAATTTGAGGTCATCATTAATTATGGAAAAAGGGGGGGAGATAGGAAACAGAAGCATGAGTGATCTACAGAATTGCTCTCTTAAAGTGAAGCGAGCTAGCCTCGTTGTAACAATTCTAATTCTACTCTTTCAGAATTGCGCAAAAAATCCGAAATATGCTACGGACATGGCCGTCGGAAATATTATTACAAATCTTCAATGTCCTGCCCAAGAAAATTCAAAGTCCAATCCTGCGGTCGGTGCTTTACCATCTGGAGGCCAGCCCGATGAAGGAGTCGTGAATTGCAACGCGAATGGAGATGCCAATGCAAACACCATTAGTTACCCTTCTAGCTCCACTATCACACTGAAGGCTGACCAGGCCATTACGTTAAAGATTCAGAAACCTGCGGAAGTGGAAAATGCCTCGGATTGGCATTGGTATGCTGAAAAAGATGGATACACCCTCATTGCCTATAAGGGTTCAGTGATTGATATTGGATCTTTTGTTCTTGTCTCTCTATCCGTTCGCAAGGACATATCTGAAGGCAAGCAATTTAAGCTATTTTTTATCAATAAGTCTGAGGGTTCGCCGAGACTTGCCGATGAAGGCATTGCTGTGAAGGTTGATCTTTCTTCTGTGAGCTCGTTTGCGCAGGATCACAAAGCTGAACTCTGCAATGATTCGAACGCTGAGCTAACGAGTGCGACGCTTGATCGCGCAAGCAGTAAAGATCCGATTTTCTTTGTCGATAAGGGACGGGGAATATCTTCAGTCGTTTGCTCCTTTTATGTCTCGCAATCGTGGAAGACCTATGACTGTTTCAATACGTCAGTTTGGCCCTCGAACTGGACCTCATTATATATGTACGTAAATATCATCGATCGATGCGCGGGAACAAACGGCATTCAGTTCAGTCCATAACAAAAGTT